>JAASTO010000141.1 GCA_021767245.1 Balneolaceae bacterium | reverse complement strand
GTATGAGTGAAAAGGCTTACTATGCTTACTTTGAGGATATGGAACTTGGAAACAAGTTCTCTGAGATGCGAAAAGTATATGATACCGTAGGCAAGGTGATCCATTCCATTCGACCATATCTAAAATCGGATGGGCCGATTGACTCTCCCCTAAACCGACTTGTGCAAGAAGACGCTTTTACGGTAGATAATAATCCTATCGAATTTTCTGACAACCCTACTACAATTGGAGGTATATATGGAACATACAGCAGATATATGATGCAGCTCACTGAGAGCTTTTTGCAATCTCCAAATAAGACGTTAGAACCTGCCAATTTCAATGAAGGACACTATAGTTTATTTCTTAAACCATTTGTAACAGACTTAGCTAGAGTCAGTGATGAACAAACTTTATATGACTTACAAAATGCTGCTAACGTATTAAACTTAGCATATGAAAATAAATGGCTCACAAAGACCGGAAGGAAAAGAATCTTGTATGGGTATAAAAATTTTGGCCTTCCCAGTGGTTCCATTGAAAAAGTTATAACCGAAGATTTAACCACCAAATATCTCAACCTGTTTGCCGAGAAAAGAATTATTCGTGCAGGTGTAATCTTTATGAAATATAGATATGAATTCTTCAACACTATTATTTCAGAATTTAATTACGATTCAAGATCTGGTGTAGGTATAAAACAGCTTTATCTAATCATAGCATTAGAGGAAGAAGCAAAAAGAAGAGTTTTGGATGATGCGGCCAGTTTTTTGCTGGAGGATACTTTATTCAGTATTTCTTCCTCCAAAGATAATTACCGATCTCATCATGTCCATTCTGATCTGACCCTCGATTCTCTATCTGAGTTATTAGCTGAGTATCAATTCAATAACCCAGCTTCTGATTTTGTTGAAAGTGAGTATAACCTTCTTAAAAATCCTATTTCAGTTTTCCCGGTTTATGATGTAGCTAAGGTTGGAGATAGCAAAGCTATTATCAAGAAAGAACTCACAAAAACTATAAAGCAATTGTATCTGAAAAAAATCTCAAAAGATTTAGGCGTCAAAGATAGCTTTAGTGCTCTTGAAACTTTAGATCCAAAAGCAAAAAATGCGCTGTTAAATGCATTGCAAGGCATGAAAGTCTAGAAATCAGTTCTCCATTCTTATTCTGCCTTCCAACTCCTCTAATGAAATAATCTCTCCAGCGGAAAATTCATTTCGGTTTCTCCAGAAGTTTGGTACAGCGATCAACGTGATTCTATTCACTTGGTCGCCCCAAACTTTAATTAAACAAAAGAAACAATATGAAGATCCAAGATTATTTGACATCAGGCGAAGCAGCCGAATACCTATCTCAACAACTCAAGCAGGAAGTAAACTACTACGACCTGGATAACCTCCTTCGGGCAAAAGCCATCCCAGTGCCTGAAAAAATTGGAGGGAGAAGACTCTGGTCTCATCAGGATCTGAAAAATGCGGTCAAAGCATTGCGTATCCGTCGCGCTAAGCGACCACAATTAACCCAGGAACGTTCACTTCTAACTTTGGGAGAGTACTAAGATGAAAGCAAAACTTGGCCCATTGAAAGATTTTGAAAGCGATGTAAACTTCAACATCAGCTTTTTAAGATATCCTGATAGCAGGCGTAAAACGGATCGAGTTCAGACAGTTGAACTCAAGTTATTATCAAATGATATCAGGGAGTTGCGGCATGATTCTGAAAGCTTGATACTCGTCAGACATGTTGAATACCTAACCGGCCTGAAACTGCTGAAATTAACAGATCCTCAACGCAGAGAGGCGATCAAAAAGATTGCAGCCAACATAAGGGTATTTATCACTGAGGCAGACGCAGAAGAGGTTTTCGGCATGAATTCAGCTACTCTAACGCTTCTGAAGAAAATTACAGGTTTATCCTTCCTTAAAATCAACGGCGAGTATCAATACAACTGGCGAGAGCTTCAGAGCCTCTATCGTCAAATGAACAGCCCAAAAGCTCTCTAATCTCAAGGGAGCCTTCTACTATGGCTCCCATTTTATAAACATTTTCAAAAAGACTATGGAAAAAGAATATCCAGTAACCACTGAATCCCATCACTCTACCGACCTGAAAGAGGCCATATACTATCTCCCGGCTCAATTTGATCAGACCATTCTTTGCAAAGCTTTAAAGGCTGTGTATGACGAAGAAGGAAAAGATCTGGCCAGGGAGTGGCTCTTTAAAACCAAGAATAATCTTCCAAAAAACTTCGATGAATTTTGGGATGAGTCCAATCTAACCACATACCAACTCCAGTTTCCCGATAAATATTTAAACGATTCGATCTACAGCATAGCCAAAGAAACCGGTTGGATTCCGAAAGCACTCCGAAAGGGCAAGCAAAGCAAGAAACCACCTTCAAAACGTAAGCTACAAGCTGTTGGGGAGAATTTACAAGCTTCGGAAAAGCTGCATGAACAACTTACTCAGATCAAAGAGGACCAGTTAGAAGAGAAGGAAAAGTCCTACATCTCTCCCTGCATCAGGAACATGGATGGCGCTTGCTATATGCATCCGTTCATGTATAAGAATGACATTCCTGAGGACCGAGAAGAATACCTGAAACTACTGATCAAAATTGTGGACTGTGAGGTGATTGTGCAGGAAGCCATCGAACATATCATTGATCAGCCCGGACAAACCGAGGATGATAAGGAAGTCCGCTACCGACTCCGGCTCACGAACAGACTCGATAAAGATGTGATCACCATTGCCACTTTTGAAGAGCTGACGACCAAAACCCGGTTTTCCAGTTTTCTGGTTTCCAAAGGATTTGTGAAGTTTATTGGGAATAATGACGTGTTTGATCGCTTTCATGAGTTTTTGATAAATGATCAGGAGTACCCAACGGTGAAGATGATAACCAGCTGGGGCGAGTACAAACCGGGAGAATTTCTCTTTGAAAACGGACTCTTCGATGTGAACAAGCAACGGTTCTATCCAGCCAATGAGGAAAACAGGATTCAGAAAGGCAGGCAGCTCCTTGTTTGTCCGACCGGAAGCGAGCTTGTGCAACCGCCCATCATATCAATGCCAACTGATGACGTGGCTTCCGCTCGATTCCTTGCAGAAAAGTTCATGATGTGGGAGTCTTTTAACGGTCGAGTAAATGTCCGAGCTACTCTGGGTTATGCCGTAGCTTGTCTTTTCAGCCGTGATATCAAGGAACAAGATGGAGCCTTTCCTCTGATGTTCAAATTTGGAGAGCGTGGCACCGGAAAAAGCTCCAGTATGGATTGGTTCATGTCGCTATTTGGCTATCGCAATGGGAACCGTCAGTCCGTGTCCAAGCAAAATACCATCAAAGGACTAATTCGAAACATGACACTGCCCACCTCCTTTCCTTTCTTCCTGGATGATTACCGAAATCACGAGACCAACAGTCAGGTTCCTGATCTAACCAGTCCTATCTTGAACTGGTATCACCGCATTGGTACCTCCATGGCTAAGAAGAGCACGGACAATCAAACCATTGATACCCGGATGAAAGCCTGCGTGGTCATGACAGGAAACGATAAACCAACCGATCCGGCAGTATTATCCCGACTCATTGTGCTCAATTATTCCAAATTTTTGAAACGAAATGAGTTGGATATGATACCCAATGTCGTGCGCTCCACCCCCAGATTCTCTGAATTCACCGCTTTGGTACTCAAAGATTACGAAAATGTGCGTGGTTTTTTCATGGACTTCCTCGATGGCAACAAAAAAGCCCTCGCCGATCAGGGGTTCCAGGGACGAACTGTAAACAATTGGAGCTATGTGATGGCGGGCATTCAGTGTGTGCCCTACATTCTCCCTGACCTACAACATTGGTCGAATGAATTCGGAGCGCTTAAAACTGAAATTTATGAAGCCATTCATAAGGAAGAGGCACTACAAAAAGAATCCAATCCCCTGCATGAGTTTTTTGATACACTGGAGCATTACGCTACCCAAAAAGTAGATCCTAACTCTGAGTTCAACCGGCGATTCTTTGTACTTGATCACCGGCACTTTCGCTACAAACCTTTTGAGGCTTTCACTGATTCCAATGGGAAAGTGTATCAGGGAGAAGTTCTGTATCTGCATCCAAAACGAATTTGGTATTCGCTTCAGGATGCGAAGTCAGATGTTACCCGTCAAACCAATCTCAACACCCTGGAAGCCAAGCTGCAAAACAGCAGCTACTTTTTGAATAACAGCGTGCAGGTCTTTCTAACCAAATCCATTGATGAACCTAAGGAAAGTAATCTGCGCTGTTACGTGCTCCGTGTGGACCAGCTCAACGAGAAAGGAATGCTTCAGGAGCTTATCGCCAAGGCCAAAGAATACGAACAACAACGAGCCGGAAGATTAAGCGCTTAAAAGTTTAAACAAATTCATGTCTTTTTCTGCTAAACTGCTAAGATTGACTCAAAATCTATTCATACAATCATCAAATAATCATTTCTTTACAAATAACTAACTGCTAAGGTCTGCTAACAGGTGCTAAGAGATGCTAAAATTTCTAGCACACTTTAGCAGTTCTTAGCATTTTCTTTAAATCTTTGCTAAAGCTTATATCCCTTCTTTTATACAAACGAGCCTATCTTTTAAAAAACTTAGCAGTGTTTAGCAGCTTAGCAGAGGTTTTTCTTCCTTTTTTTAAGGGAACTGGACATTCGTTTTCCTGCATTCAGTAGTTATTTACTGATTCCTTAAAACAAACTACCCTAATTAGGCCACATTTAGGCTAATACCTTTCGTTAATTACTGATTTTTTGAAGTGGCTCTATATTAAATAGCTAAATTTGTAGGTATAGAGCACAACTAATTTCGTTAATTAACGATTACTGCTTTTCTTTGAAAGAAATGAAGAATAGTTGAAATAATTCGTGATTCGCGAATTGAAAATCGCTGTTTGATGCAATTAGAAAGCCCTTTTGGAGAATAGTTTTTAAAGAATTGGGCTATTTTGTTTGTGAGTAGACTTATTTTGGAATAAATGGGCTGTCAGGCATGCTGTTTTATTCCGGTTTACTCATATAACTCCATAGAATTATTCAGGGTTATAAAAGTGCATGTATATCATTTTAAATCG
Source organism: Balneolaceae bacterium (assembly GCA_021767245.1). Classification (GTDB taxonomy): domain Bacteria; phylum Bacteroidota; class Rhodothermia; order Balneolales; family Balneolaceae; genus Gracilimonas. Next base: position 1,975 of record JAASTO010000141.1, on the reverse strand, counting down.
ACCCTGCTGGATATAACTCAGGAAAATAATATCCAACTACTTTTGCTGGAATATGAAACCGTAGTGGTGCTCTATGCGATTCAGAGGTAATCAGCTCTTCTTTCAGCAATTGTTTGACTAAATAATTCCCTGTCCGTTCTCCCATACCGATTAAACGCGGAACCTCACCACGTGAAATTTCCCCACGCATCATTACTTCTGTTAGTACGTGTTTTGCTTCCGGCCTGAGTTCTTTTTCATCAGGAAGTGTATTGTCGGCCCGCCGGTTCACATAACTTACAATGCGATTATAGAGTCCATCCAATGAAAGTAACTTCTTCATAAATGAGATCTGATCATCTGCCACTTCAAAAAAGAAAGCACTGAAGTCCGTTAATGCTTTTTCAGATAGATTTCCTCGTCCGTCATAATCACCGCGTCTTGAACTGTCTGCTCCGGCCAGCATATTCTTATGATCCTCAGCTCTTCGGGCAAGACCTCGAGATAACGTCCACAGTCCATGCGATTCAATACCTGCTTGGCGCATAAATGCGTATGTAAATAAACGAGATACCCTACCGTTGCCGTCTAAAAATGGGTGAATCCATGTAAGTCGATGGTGACTCGAAGCTGCAGTTATGAGTTTTTTGTGACCATATACCGAATCCGAGCCATAGACCTTTTCAAAATGGTTTAAAAAATCAGGCAGACTTTCCCATTTGGGAGGCACATGATTCCCAACCACAACGTTTTCTTTTCGAAGTTCTCCAGGAACCATTGCGATATACTCTTTCCTCTCAGGATGGTAAATTTTAAGAAAACTGTCCGGTACTCGATCATAAAATTCCTTGTGAATCCAGCAAAGAAAATCTGTGGAACAAACGGGTACATTTTCTCCTGAATCAAACCGCTCGTCAATTAGTTTTTGAACTTCAATGTGGGCAACACTTAATAACTGAAGCCGCTTTTTATCCTCATCCGCGCTGTATTCTTTTTTTACCGCCTTTTCAATATCGGCAGGCGTGGTGTGTTCCCCTTCAATACGATTCGAATAATAGCTATTAATATGCCGGAGCAAACGGGCAATTTCCTTCCCTGTGATTGGGTGAACCATTCCTGCAAGTTCTGATGCGTCTGCATACACCTTCATGGCAAGCTCCACCAAGGCCTTACTTTCCTTTGGAAACAAAGGCTCCATATGTGCAGGACGAACAAACATATTCACTTATTTTTGCGGGTTTATTTGCGGGTTTGACAATACATACTAAGTATATGCAAACCATGATAATATGCAATTAAAAAAGTAATAATAAAAGATGATTATTGCGGGTTGTATTGCGGGTTAATTATGGCACCTAAATCTATCGCTACGGACTCAAACATATAATAAAGTAGTGCACTCTAATTACACATTCGACTTCCTCCATCCAATCGTTTTTTTACTGGTTCCTTAAAATAAATCAGCCTAATTAGGCCACATTTAGGCTAATTCCTTTCGTTAATTACTGATTTTTTGAAGTGATTTTATATTAAATAGTTAAATAAACAGACACAGAGCATAACCAATTTCGTTAATTAACAATTACTGCTTTTTCTTCGAAAGAATTGAGGAATAGTTGAAATAATTCGTGATTCGCGAATTACAAATCACTCTTTAACGCAGACATGAAGCCCTTTTGGGTATTCGTTTAAAAGAATTGGACTATTTCGATTGGGGATAGGCTTTTTTTGAATAAACTGGGTGTCAGGAATGGAGACTGTTCAATTAAGTGTGTCATAACTAACTTAGACACATGGAACCTACAAAAAACAACAAACATCTGGATGCTTTGGTAAAACAGTTATCGGAGCAATTAACCCAGGGCATGCCCTTAACGGGGCAGGACGGGGTGTTCACGCCCCTGCTTAAACGCGTGATAGAAGCGAGCCTGGAAGGCGAGATGGACGCTCATCTGGAAGAAGAGAAAGGAACGAGCTCCAATCGCCGTAATGGCCG
>JAASTO010000140.1 GCA_021767245.1 Balneolaceae bacterium | reverse complement strand
GAATCGTTCTCGGAGCCATAGGTATCCGGATTATCAAAAATAACATCGAAGGCAATGACTCTGGCGCCGGCACGGTTTAAATTATCGACCAGGCGGGCATGAAGATTCGTTGGCCAGGGATATTTATAAGGGATCTCCTCATCAGCCTGCTGGCTTATGGCAACCATAACGATGGGAGACTCAGACACATCCAGCTCACCTCGTAACTCAAACAGCAGATCATGATGCCTGAGTTCAAGCATTTGAACCGGTTTTAAAAAGATCAGAAATACAGACAAAAAAAACGCAGACAGGGCTATAATAATAACCTGAGATGTATGTTTAGCCTGTTTTTTTTCTGCACTCATAGGTTAAAACCTGAAGAGATATCGAAGTTGAACGATCCGGTCATTGGCCTGATTGCCACCACTGACATTGGTCAGGTTGGCATCAAATAACAGGGCATGATACTGATCAAAATCATACCGGGCTCCCAGTTGGATCACATAGGTTTGAAATCGGTCGGAGTCAGTCAAGGCGCTAAATTCATAATAATCATCCTTTGGGTCTTCTGATGTGCCATTTTCATTGATATCCAAAGATCTGGAATCTACTTTGTTATTTGTGAAAGCAAGCCGGCCGTTTATGGAAAATTTATCTTCCAGCAACCGATAATTTCCTCCGGCATATAAACCAGTGATACGGACCTTATTCTGACCACTTCCTGATGTTGTGTAATTATAGGTCAAACCTACACGGCTTTCCAGCGGCAACTCATAAAATCTGGAGTTCAGGTTCAGGGACAATGAAGTGCTTTTTACATCCCCGAAGGCAAAGGCTTCATCGGTCGTATTCAAAGTATTAAGATTCAAAGAGGCATCACTTCTTGCATCCATAAATTCGAATTGCTGTGTGATGCCTGTTGTAACATTCAGAGTATGATTCTGACGTGGGGAGGGAGCGATAACGGTCACGAGTGAGTCTGACCCGTTAATGGTTCTTATTTCCTGCCTGACGTTAAATACAGCAGAATTTATCAGGTCAGGTGACAACAAATAATTCTGCCGCCCCACATCATTATCCCTGCTTCGATATCTGAACCCAATATTGACCCGAGGCAGTGACCGGTCATTGGGATACCAGCTGGCATTGGTTCTGTAGGTGATCGTCTTGGTCGTGGCATCACGGGTGCCTGAGACATTGTCTTTTAAGTGTTCAAGTCCAAGGGTCAGGTACAGCTGATTTGACAATAAATTGAGTCGGTCACTGGCGGTGAAACCGGATACATCTCGTCTTATGGTTGAATTGGCCAATGAGTAGAAGTTGGGGCCGATCCAGCGATATTGCAGCCTCGCATTGTTGAACCGATTTCTGTACGACAACTCATGATTGGTGGCAAATACACTGTTTGGCATGAACAAGCTGCCTTCAAGATCTCCATTTTCATTTTCCCTGAGGCGAAGTGGGAGTACACTCATATTTTCGTTCACAACGATCAGCCAGGATAATCGATCCAGAAAATCTGCGGTCCCACTGGTAATATCAAAACCGAGATCATCCGCGCGTTCGATGGTCAGCGGACCTCCATACACATCATTATTCAAGGCACTTAATGCCGCATCCGATTCCAGGTGAAGGGTATTATCCATGAACCCCATTTTCAGGTCGGTTCCCAAAACCACATTTTCCCTGGGTTTGGCAGCACCGCCATCCACGGTCAGCCGAGAGGGATTGCTCAATAAGCTGTCACGATCGGCAGGGGTAAGCCCGGAATTCAGGTTCAGGCCGGAGTTAATTATATCGAGGTAATTTCTCGCATTGAGGATGGAGGTCGTGTCATCCTCAATTTTCATAGCATGAAACCCGATCTCAAATTTACGTTCATCCCCGGCGGCAATTCTTCCCCCTATGATATTCCGAGTAAAGGTTCCGCGACCTTCATCTGCATAAGTGAGTATGTAATTTTTACTGACCGGATCTCCATTACTGTTCAACACCTCCTGTACCGTAAGGCTGTCATACAAATTGGTGATACTTCGATCCAGCTGCCCATACATGAACTGAACAGTAAGCTTCTCATTTGGTGTACTGATATTCGAATTGACCCCCTGAATTCGTCGTCCCGTGATGGTGAAATCGCTCATATACGGATACACGTGACCGGCCTCGAATTCAAACCAGTTGCTGTACATCAGGTCGATGCCATACCTGTTCTGTGGCTGAAGGCGGTTCGATTCCTGAGAGGTCAGATATCCATTGAGGGAATATTTCCATAACCCATATTTACCGGATATCCTGCTTCTGCCTGTGTAAGCATTATTGACATCCCCTGAGATCACCTGATTCCGCGCCGTCAGCTCTGCAGATATAGTTGGAATGTTATTTTCACCAAAACCGGTAAATGAGGCCGCACCCGGTGCCACTACTGAAAATGGCCACCGCACCACCGAAAACTCACCGGATGACGTTTCATACACAAGCTCGATCGTGTACGTCCCCGAGCTTAGATCTTTGGGTTTATAGGAGATGTAATAATCGCTGGCATCCATATCTTCACTCACATCGATCCCATTCACATATAACTTGAATTGCCCCTCCTCAACTGTGTTTATATCGTAGAACAGTGCAACAGCGATCAATACGTCATCTTTGGTGACCCCGCTTCCGGATTGAGGGGAAAGGATGGTGTAGTCGATCCCATCCATTTCGGGTTTATCCGACCTTTGTTGCAGCTCATCAACGATCTCCACACGCACCGGATTTTCAGAAGGTAATATGGCCGGAAAGTAAATGGCTTCTCCAGACAGGAGTTCTATTTCCAGGTAGTATTCAACCAGACTTGCGCTCGAGTTCTCTACCGTAAACTCGGCAACCAGGTCATTCTCCTGAAAATACACTTCCATCTGACTGTAACTGAGATCCCCGTCATATCTGTAAAATAACCGGGCTTGCTGAATGTCAGACTCCAGTAATCCCGGTACCGAAAATTCCAGCTGGGTGGTTCCGTTTCGCTCCATAGCCACAGGCGGTTGGTGTTGAATATTGTATTGAGCCCATGCCATTTCTGTGCTATTGTATAGAACCATCAACACCCCAATACATGTGAACAGTACCCGCATCCCGACTATGTATTTTTGATGAGTTTTATAACGATCATGAGTGCCTCATTTAGTTTTGCCCCTCTTCGAACACATCGACCCTGATTTCCCGAAGTTGACCATTCTGATCCCTGAATTTCAGAATGATCTCTTTCTGTATCAGGTCGGTATCCATTTCGTCAAAGCCGGTGTTTAGGGTCCTAAGCTCAGCCTGTTCCAGCATCCCGGAATCAATGGAATTCCCCTCTTCATCCACCTGAGCATACATCTCATCGAATAGAGAGATCGTTTCGCCTGAGTTCAAAGCCGTGACATCCACCTGACCTTCTTCCACCCATACAAAGCCATCTGATCTGGATCCAAAATCGGTCCCTTTTACAGAAGCCAGCGATCGTGAGGTGTACACTTCAAACTCATTCGCCCCCTGTGGCTGAACCTGCAAAAACAGTTCCCCGCGCTGCAGGTTGATCATGGTGTTGCTCACTTTACTGGAAAGTTCGACATCTCCGTTTATGATCAACAGGGAATTGGGTTTCACCTTGGCAATACTTTTATCCATGAAATAAACGAGGGCAAAGCCTTCTGAATCCGTTAAAAGGCTGTCGCCTGAAAAAAGTCGTTCCCCTATGTCTTCTGCAGGATCGAGTGTTTTCAACTTATCCTTATCCAGATTGGTAACGGTTACATCCGGTTTGAACCGCCTGACGATCCCGATCTCGCGCTCAACCTGTAAAGCTTCCGCGTCCATGGAAACCATGGCCAATAAAAGAAAGAGCGGTATAATTGTGCGAAAAAATTTCATGTATATCCTGCTTCCCCCAATCAATTTGCACCTAAGATGAGTTTCTTATCCCTGATCAACTGCAGTAATTCTTCAAGTTTAACCGTTGCAGCCGGCCCCGTGAATTCCTGACCGTCATACTCTAATCCGGTCAGCTCAAATCCTTCAGACTGCAGCCGGCGGTAAGCATCCTCTCCGATCAAAGCGATCAGGGCATCCTGTACTTCCGAAGTGATCGGCGGAGCATTCACGTTTTCAGTATTTCCTCCAAGGGTAAAAGACCAGATCTCTGAAGACACCCGTTCCACATCTCCGCTTCGTTGCAATGAAGTCTGAACTTGCCAGTAATACGTTTTTCCCTGCTCCAGAGGCTGAGCCCCTGAGGATGGATATTGGTAGGTACTTTCAGTGACCAACACATCCAGATTTTCATATTCAAGTAATGAACCGCCATCATTAATAGGCAGGGTACTCAACGCACTTTCTATCAGCGATGCCGGACTATCCTGCCGGTTCTGTTCCACCACGATCAATCTGTAGCTGATATCATTTTCACCTTCCCAGCTAAATTGCGGAAAGGGGTTGGTGATCTCTGAGCGGCTACCCACTTGTTCCCCCGGGGCCTTCAGGTAGATCTCACTTTCCTCAAAAACCCGGGCCGCTGATCCACCAAAGGTCACGACATCGCTGGCAAGGTCTTCCCGGCCAAAAGCATTGGTCACTCTGAATATGATCACTTCCACTGAGTATTCATCTCTTGGGAGTATTGTGGAACCGGCTAACTGGGTCAAAAGATCGTCACCCTCAGGCGTTAACCCGCCTGAAAAGTCTATGCTCTGATCAATGCCCGGAATGTGTTTTTTCGCAATATCGTTGTTGGTGACATAAACCGACTGATACGGTTCAAGTGAAATTGGCAGGTCTGCCAACGACCTCAAATTGACGAGCGAACCTGATCTTTCCCCACTGATCTTGATCTCCATATACAAATTATTGACGGGCTCCGGATCCAGGTTTTCAATGAATCCGGTTATCAATACAGGACCGCTGCCTTCGTTGTTCACACCCAGATCTGTTAGGCCGACAAGCTGAGTGTTTTCAAGAAGTGGGGTGGTTTCAAGCTGAACCGAAATATTCTGTGCGGAAATTGTTTTAATGGGAACAATAGCCAGTAAGGTCAGTAATACCAATGAGACGTAACTTTTACACCATCTCGTATTCATTTTGACTCCCATAATTGTTTTGCGACCACATTTTAAAGTAATAGACATTCACAAACAAGTTTAAGACCCATTTCTTAATGAACGGTATTTATAAAGCATTGAGCATAAAAAAAGCCTTTCTCAATTCAGAGAAAGGCTTTGTGGAGCTACGGGGATTCGAACCCCGGACCTCTTCGCTGCCAGCGAAGCGCTCTAGCCAACTGAGCTATAGCCCCGTTTCATTAAGGGCGGATAAAATAGATATTTTGTCAACAAATAACACTATGAATTTATTTATTGTAAATTAAAGTGTCACAGTATTATAATTCAGCTTACATTCAGGGCTGTAAGTACTTAAAAAACTCTTTTTAATTCATTAGTAAACCGCTATTTTAGCATCAAACATTCAAAAGTTAATTTAAACCGTAATCCAAGAAGATGACAAATTTAAAATCTATCCTACACATTTCGTTTGTCGCCGTTGCAGTGGTCTTCATGTCCAGCTGTTCCGGAACCGATGAACTACTCGCACCATCTGAGCGTACGCTTGAGTATCTGCGTTCATTAGATGAAGAAACGCTGAGAACTTTAGATACTGATTCTGATGGTCTTAATGACTACCTGGAACTGTATGAGTACGAAACCGATCCACTGAGTGCAGATACTGACGGTGACGGCCTTACTGACGGTGACGAAGTTAACACTCACGAAACCGATCCATTAAGTGCTGATACTGATGGCGACGGTCTTTCTGACGGTGATGAAGTAAACTCTTACAACACCGATCCTAACAACTCTGACTCAGACAACGACGGTCTTTCTGACGGTGACGAAGTAAATGAGCACAACACCGACCCTAACAATTCTGACTCAGACAACGATGGTATCAGTGACTATGACGAGATCATGACTCACGATACGAATCCAAACAATGCGGATTCTGACGGAGACGGTTTCACTGATCAGCAAGAACTTGACATGGGGACCAACCCAACCGACGGTTCTGATCCGGTTTATCTTGATTCTGATGCTCTTGGAACAATTAACTTTGACTTCGACCGCTCAAACATCCGCAGCGATGCTGAAGCTATCCTGATGGATAACGTAGAAGTACTGAAAGATGCTCCTGCATTCCGTGTGCGTATTGACGCTTACACTGACCATGTTGGTGGCGATCAGTATAACTTACGATTGAGTCTGCGCCGTGCAAATGCTGTTGTAGATTACTACAAAGCTAACGGAATCTCTGAAAGCAGAATTGAGTCTCGCGGATTAGGTAAAGCTCCAGTCGAGTGTACTGAATCTGAAAAAGATGCCAACACTCCGGGCTGTGAAAGAAACCGACGTGCTGAGTCTCACCCAATTAGTACACTTAAGTACGAAAGAAATAACTAAGATCAGGTAGTTTAAGACTACAACTTAGTACACATTTTAAAGCCTGCAGTTTTTGACTGCAGGCTTTTTTTATGCATACAATTCAGTGTTTCCTTTATCAGAAGAATCTCGCCACGCTTATGCCCAGGAAGAATCCGGGTTCGTCGATCCGATACGCCAGGTCTGCCCTGAACAGAGAAAAGATATTACTTAACGAGATACCCGCTTCCATGTGCAGGTCTTCTGTAAACGATGGGGAAAAACCGTACCTGTTTTGAAACTCATCAACCTGACGATCTCTAACCCAGGTCTTACCTATCCCACCAAAAGCTATCACACTTAAACCCGTTTGCGGAGCATTTCTCCATCCAAGCATTTCGAGGGGAACACTCTTGAAATTGTGCTCGGCATTCAATGCCATAAAACTCGCCCCTTCATAAGGCACATATCTTTTGGTCTTAAAAGCTCCGAAAGGAGTGAATACCCCCTGTGCCACATCAAGAACCCCATTTTTCTGAACCGGAAGATCTCCAATGTAAGTGCCTGCATTCAGTCTCATTTCAAGCCGGTTTGGGAAAAAGCGGCGCTTGTAGAAGGTTTCATAACTTCTGTACAGATCCAGCTTAAATCGGGT
>JAASTO010000139.1 GCA_021767245.1 Balneolaceae bacterium | reverse complement strand
GGAGCCGAGCCTTATGGTTTGAATGAGGAAGATTTTGAGGTGGAACGAAAAGTAGATTTTGAAACCCCCGGGTTGTTGGCCAACTACTTGAGTGTGGGATGTGATATCATCAGCAAACCGGCCTATAGAAAAGACCTTGAGCTGTTTTATGTTATGGTCTTTCTTGATATCGAAAATATATCTGACCGAACCCGAAAGATGTTTTTCGGATAACCAAAATATGTCTGTTATGAGAAAGATCCGCGGATATTTCAGGCTTTTTGTTCTGCTGATCTTTACCCTGACCACCTTCGGGATCTATTGGGTAGGCTTAGCGGTTCCAAAAATACTTCGAAAGCGGTATGAACCGTGGCGAAATCTGTTTATGCGAACCTGGGCAGAGGGAGTGGCTTTTATCTTTAATATGCAGCTTGATATCGAGGGGGAACCGCCAAAAGCTCCATTCTTTCTGGTATCCAACCACCTCAGTTATATGGATATCATTCCGCTTTATCTTAGTCTAAGGTGTACGTTTGTAGCCAAAAAGGCCGTCAAGAGCTGGCCGGTTTTGGGTTATATGGTTCATGCGGTTGGGGTGATCTTTGTGGACCGGAAAAGGAAAACCGATGTGAAACGGGTGAACCAAGAGTTATCAAGGTCTATGAATATGTATCAGGGGCTGATCTTTTTTCCGGAGGCCACTTCATCGGGTGGGGAAGAGATCCTGCCATTTCATGCCTCATTGCTTCAGTTTCCGGCGGATGAGCAGATCCCGGTTCATACCGCATCCATCTCATATGCCACTGCTAAGGAAGACCCGCCGGCACGGGACAGCGTATGTTTTTTCGGTGCCCGTCACGGATTTCTGGAACACCTGCTGATACTTTCTCAAACAAAAAAGATCTACTGTAAGATCAAATTTGGAAAAAAGACGGAACAGTCCTCAGATCGGAAAGAACTGGCTCTGAAGCTGCGAGAGAATATTCAGGAATATTTTGAGCCTACTGTTTAGCTATGGTAGTTGATACCCTTAAACCTGCCCGTATTCATTCTTTGTTCAGGGGATATTCACTAAAAACTTCCCAGACCTCACCATTGTGCTTAAGCAGGTAAAACTGGTCGGCTGTGAAATCCTCTTCCATATCGCGGTTTTTGAACTCATCCCAGGCGTTGTAAAAATTCTCTTTTGAAAGGTCCTTAAAGGCAAGGGTGACATGCGGATGAAAAGGCCGCTCCTGATAGTTGTATCCAAAGTCATGGTCAGCGCGGATCATCAGTTCAAGTTTTTGCTGAAATTGCTGAAGGGTTTCAGAGATCTTTACATCGATGAAGATCACCCGAGGGGGAAAGGTGGCGAAATCCTTCAGCTGAACCTGAAAGGGAGAGTGGCCCTGAGCATACACTTCAAGGAGTGATTGTAAACTTGAGATCTTATCATAACTTACACGAAACGGGCTGACCAGTGTAATGTGAGGAGGCGCATTCAGCGAATGTGAGCTGTCGAATTGTTCAGCTACTTCCAATTTAAGGTTTTGAATCTGTTCCCTGAGCGGTTCAGGTGGAATAAGTGCAATGAAATAGAGTTCGTGATTCATTTGAGAGATTATCCGTCGTAAATGATCCATACAAATAATCATTTCTTTGGAATCCTTCAAATGACAAGCAAAAATCGCACTTTCCTGTTATACTTGACGTTGATATGACTGTTATGAAATATGTACTCGCTTTTTTTATTGGTGGACTGCTTACTTCCACTGGCTTTGCTCAAACTCAGGTGCAAAATGAGAATGAGATCGCCGGGAAGTCCATGTTTATTCAGGGGCTGGAGGCCTTTGAAAATGAGGAGTTTGACAGAGCTGAGAAGCTGTTGTTAGAGGCAAAGGATTACCTGAGCGGATCATCAGGGGTAGATTACGCTCTGGCGGATGTGTATTACAGTATGGATAATTTGCCGAATGCCGCATTATACGGGAAATTGGCAGTGGACGGTGAGCCACAAAACAAATGGTACCGGCTGAAACTGGCTCAGATCTATCGCCGGGCCGGACAAAATGATGCTACTCTCAGAGAGTTAAATACCCTGCTGGATATGTACCCGGATGATTTTGATGCATTATACATGCTGGCGGATACTTATAAGGATTACGGAGAATTTGTTCGCTCCAATCAGATACTGGATGACATCCTGAAACTGAGAGGCGGTGATATCTCGGTCCTGCTAATGAAATTCAGAAACTATGAAGCCCTGTCGGCACCCGATTCAGCCATTGCCCAGCTTGAAGAGATACGTGAGCTCGACCCGGACAACCTTGAAATGCTGAACCTCTTGGGGCAATACTACGCCAATTACGGCAATGAAAATGAGGCGAAGGAGATCTTAAGCAACGCATTGGAACGGAATGCCCGCGACCCACAATCACTGATCAACCTGGCAAGCCTCTATCTGGATGAGCAGAAATGGGACAGTGCCGGGACCTTGTTATCCAATTTTGTGGCTGACCCGCTCATACAGCCTGAACAAAAAATGAATATCGCCCGATTCCTGTATTCCAGGTCACAACAGAATCCCCAGAACATTCAGCTTAGAATAGAGACCGAAGGGGTATTGGATGCCTTTACGGAGACCGATCAGGATTATGGTCCCGCCTTCAGTCTTTCAGGTGAATTCTATGCCCAGATGGAGCAGCCGGAACGAGCCCTCGAACTACTTGAAAAAGCAAATCAGCTGTTACCGGAAGATGAGATCGCCTGGCGTCAGCGGCTTCAGTTATTGTTAAGTGAGCAGGATTATGAGCAGGTGATCGAAGTCGGGAAACAGGCACATGAATCGGTTCCTGAAGATGCCTTCATACAATTCTTTGTAGGAAGTGCCTATATGCTGACCGATCAAAATGAAACAGCTGAGGAGTGGCTGGAAAATGCAACCCGTGCCCCTGCCCGGCGCCCGTTCAAGTCGATCATCTACAGTACGCTTGGGGATGTGAGAGGTAACCTTGGGAAACATGAACAATCGGATGAAGCCTATGAACTGGCGCTCAGGTATGATGCCGAGAATGACAACGCCATGAACAACTACGCTTACAATTTGTCGGTCAGAGGCGAGGATCTGGAAAGGGCTAAAGAGCTGGCACTGAAAGCGATCGAAGTAGCTCCTGAGAATGCGGCCTATCTGGATACGGTCGGTTGGGTCTATTTTAAACTAGAAGACTATGAACGGGCCCGGCGCTATATCAAAGCCTCCATTGATACGGGCGGAGCCAGTGCTGAGGTGTATGAACACCTTGGGGATGTATATGAGAAGCTGGGCAATATGGATGAGGCAAGAAAGTGGTGGGAACAGGCGTTAGAGAACGACCCGGAACGAATTCATTTAAAAGAAAAGATTAACGGATAGATTTGAGATCTACTTTACAACAGACGCACTATTTAATTTTTGGAATGCTATTTCTGCTCAGCGCCTGCAGCAGCACCTCTGAATTGACCATGGAAGGTGATTTCCGCCCCAGTAAAGAATCCATTGAAGAGGTGGTGGCTATGGTGCCAAATTATGCCGGCGAGCTTGAGACCATGACCGGCAAGGGTCGTGCGTTGGTGAGTGAACCGGGAAACAGTGACCGTGTAACCATCGATTTTGCGACCAATGAAACCCGCAGCCTTCTGACCATCCAAAACCGTATAGGTATTGAAGGCGGACAGATGTTGGTGGAACAGGATTCTATTCTTATTTATAACCGGCTTGATAAGGAAGCTCAGAAGATCTCCATTTACGATGGGAGATTGACGAGCCTAAATGAACTGACGTCCATTAATATGCTGGACCTCATTAACTTCAAAGTAGATGCTGAAAATGTGAATCGGCTACAGGAAAACAGCTCGACCTTTCGGCTTTTACTCAGGAATGGGTTACGGGTGGTGGTTGACCGGAAAAATGGCCGGGTTCAAACGGTAGAACAAACCATACCTCAAAATTCACCCTATTCCCGCATCTTTTATGAAAGCTATGGGGAGTTGAACGGATTCGTTTTGCCCAGAAAAATCACGATATTCAGTGCGGATGAGCGTTCGAGAGTCGTATTTTTAGTACGTTCACTGGAAATAAATCCTGACCGGATCAACTTAGAAATTGATATCCCAGATAACATAAAGATCCAGAGACTATGAGATCATTCGATTCCATAAAATATGTATGTTGTTTTATTGTTCTGATAGCTTTTTCCGGCGATCTGTTTGCCCAGACCTATCAGGAAAGACGGGAAGAGCTTCTGAAGCGCCAGGAAAATACACGGGCCGAGATCAATGTTTTGGAAGCCCGGATCAAAAATTATCAGGAGCGTGTCAATCAGGCAGAGGAAAAATTTGACCGGTCCTATCAGCAGTTTCAGTCGCTGAATAACCTGATTGCCCTTCAGGATGACAAGATCAAAAGTTTGCAGAGTGAACAATCACAGATCGAGGCAGAGATCGAACTCACTGAAAATGAATTGGAGTTACGTGAGGCCGAACTCGAGCATCTCATGGACAACTATCGAAAGATCATTACTTACGCCTATAAAAAAGGTCGGACGGGAAATATTGAACTCCTGTTGACCTCCAAATCCATTAATCAAATGGTGGTGCGCTCCAATTATCTCCGCAGGTTTGATGAACAAAAGACCAAACAAGCTCAGGTGATTCGTGAGGCCAAAAGGGAACTCGATCAGGTAAAGGCTGATCTTCAGGATAGTTATGAGCGGAATAGGCAAGTTATTGATGAGATAAGACTGGAAAAAAATGAATTGGCTGTTCAGCGCCGGCAGCAGGAACAAACGGTAGAGGAGATCAAGCAGGAACGTAGTGACTGGCTGGCAGAGCTGAGAAAGACCCGGGAACAAAAAGAAAATCTTGAGAACACCTTTACCAGTCTGATCGAGGATGAGGAAGCCCTTCGGGAACAGGAAAATGAACGACTTCGGAGACTGGAGCAGGCCCGAAATATCGCCGATGCAGATGAAAGAGCAGCTGAGGTTGAAAAATATTCCCGATCGGTATTACGGGAAAACTTCGTGAGTGATGATATCCTGCTCACCTACGAAAATGAATTTGTACAGTCAAAAGGTACTTTACCATGGCCTGTGAACAGTAAAACGGTGGCGAAGAAATTCGGTAGGGTACGCAATCCTCTTTATGGAACCAGTACCGAACATCCTGGCATTGATATAGTTACGGAATCCGGAGCACCCGTCACCGCCGTATCCCCGGGATATGTATTTGAGATCCTTCCACTCCGTGGCTATGGGGATGTGGTATTTGTTAAGCACGGTTCCTACTATACCGCATATGGTAATCTTTCTCGGATCAGTGTTGATATTGGTTCAGTTCTGGAACGCGGTGATAAAGTTGGGAATGCCGGCACCTCAGAATCAGAATTGGGTGAGGTGCTTTTCTTTGCCGTCAGAGATGGTAACGAGTTTGTGAATCCACAGAATTGGTTATCCCGCTAATCTTTTTATTGCACCTTTTAACCATCTTACATGTGGATATTGTTGTATCTTTTTATCCGCAACTGAATGTGAGAATCTAAATTTCTTAACCTAAATCACACTATCGTTTTGGATAACATCCCTCGGTTCGCTTTTTATGCCTCAGGTGTTTTTATAATATCTTCGGCTTTTACACTTTTGTCGTCAGAATTCTTGATCAAAATAACAGATCCGACATTTGTTGGAACTCTTTTTCTATTCGGCTTTGGTCTGGTTTATATGAACATCGTGTTTGTAACCGGCCGTCGATTCATGCGAAGGCTGCAGGGAGCCAGTCCGGCGCCTTACATCTTTGGTCTTTTGATCGCCCTTCCGCCTTTGGTCTGGGTTCAGATCTATGATGCAGGACTTGGAGATGCCAACTTAACCTTCCAGTTCGTCGTGATCGTGGCTTGTGGGTTGGGAGCACTTTTTGGCCACAGAGCGGGATTGAAAGCTCAGATTCAGTTTCAGAAGCACCTTCAGGAATATCTGAAGCAGGAACAAAATTTACGTAACAACCACAGTGAGAATTGAACCTATGAAAACAATTAAAGCATTAGTATTGACCCTGATAACCCTTTTATTTGCAATGGGAGGAGTCATGGCTCAGACCCTGCAAACCGAGGTGTTGAGGGAAATCGGCGAGGCCCCATCAGCAGAACGAATTGAAGCGGATATCACGAAACTGGTGGGTTTTGGAACCCGACATACATTATCCGACACGACCTCCGAAATAGAGGGAATTGGAGCCGCTCGCCGCTGGTTGAAAGCAGAATTTGAGCAAATATCGGCAAACTGTGGTGGATGTCTGGAAGTCTTTTACGTGAGTGATTATGTAGGAGGAGAAGAAGGCAGCCGTATTCCGGAACCGGTTCAAGTGGTGAATGTGATAGCTATTCAACGTGGGAACGCTGATCCGAATAGGTTTGTGGTCATGAGCGGTGATATTGATTCCCGCGTCAGTGATGTGATGGATGCCGAATCTGTTTCTCCCGGAGCCAATGATAATGCTTCCGGAGTGGCGGGAGTACTGGAAGCCGCTCGCGTATTGAGTCAGTATGAGTTTGAAGGATCCATCATGTATGCTCAGCTTTCCGGTGAAGAGCAGGGATTATTTGGTGGACAGATACTGGCGGAATATGCCAAAGAGCAGGGCTGGGATATCAAAGGAGTCTTGAATAATGATATGATCGGTAATATTCAGGGCATAAACGGTGTGATCGATAATACCACCGCGCGTGTATTCTCGGAAGGAACCCGTGCCGTTGAAACAGAGCGGGAAGCTCGTATCCGGCGCTTTACAGGTGGCGAGGTGGATTCCCCTTCCCGTAACCTGGCGCGTTATGTAGATAAGATGGCAGATCTGTATATCAGGAATTTAGACGTGATGATGATCTATCGTCTGGATCGTTTTGGTCGTGGAGGTCACCACCGTCCATTCAATGATGCCGGATTCCCGGGTGTTCGGATCATGGAAACCAATGAGGATTACGAACGCCAGCATCAGGATATCAGAACCGAAGACGGAGTAGAATATGGAGATGTCCTCAGTGAAGTTGAATTTGATTACGCAGCCAAACTGACCGGCCTTAATGCGGTTGTGATGGCAGGTATGTC
>JAASTO010000138.1 GCA_021767245.1 Balneolaceae bacterium | reverse complement strand
TTTTTGTGCG
Organism: Balneolaceae bacterium; assembly: GCA_021767245.1. Classification (GTDB taxonomy): domain Bacteria; phylum Bacteroidota; class Rhodothermia; order Balneolales; family Balneolaceae; genus Gracilimonas. The sequence continues at coordinate 7,137 of JAASTO010000138.1, read as the reverse complement.
GGACTTTTGTATGTTTGGTCATCAGAAATTGAAATTTTAGAAGTTGAGTTGATGGAAGACAAGACGACGGACCAATCATCTACAGAACTAAAAATATTTGAAGCGGCGAGAGAAGTGTTTCAGGCAAAGGGACTGGAGGGAGCCCGCATGCAGGAAATTGCAGATAAAGCTGAGATCAATAAATCCATGCTTCACTACTACTACCGTTCAAAAGCCAAGCTTTTTGAAAAGGTATATCAGCTTTCCATCATAAAGGTGATTCCCAAGATCGCTGAACTCTTAAATGAGAACCTGCCGCTGGAACAAAAGCTCAGAAGCTTTGTGGATAAATACCTTGAGATCGTTAAGGCAAATCCGGATATACCCCTGTTTGTTTTGCATGAGATGAACAAGGATCCAAACCGGCTCCGAAATTTTATGATCGATCAGATCGGAGAAAAAGTTCAGCCTTTTCTGCAACAGATCAGGATAGAGCGTGAGAAAGGAAATACGGTGGACCTGCCTGCAGAACAGATCATGGTCAACATAATGTCACTGATGATATTTCCATTTATAGCTCGCCCGGTATTCAAAACTATACTGGATAAAGATGACGAAGGCTATGAAGCATTTATTGAAGAAAGGCATCGCATATTGCCGGATTATGTCGTAAGTATTGTGATGAAATAGTCATCCTGAACGGCTCAATTCACAACATATTCACAATTAAGTGGTATTTAATAGTGTATTATTAACAAAGATGGAGGAACATCATGGGAGTATTAAATGACAAGGTAGCGATCGTAACCGGAGCTGCAAAAGGTATAGGAAAATCAACGGCACTTTTGTTTGCCAGGGAAGGGGCAAAGGTAACGGTATCTGATATTGACGAGGAGAATGGTAAAAAAGTAGTGGAAACCATTAAATCAGATGGCGGGGAAGCCATATTTGTAAAAGCAGATGCCTCAAAGGCTGAAGACCACAAAAACTTGGTTAGTAAAACAGTTGAAGCATTTGGCAAACTGGATGTTGCGGTCAACAACGCCGGTATTGGTGGTCCGTTATCAAAAACGGCCGATTATCCAATTGACGGATGGGATACAGTGATCAAGCTCAACCTGAGTGGTGTGTTTTATGGCACAAAATATCAGATCGAGGAAATGCTGAAACATGGAAGTGGCAGTATCGTGAATATTGCTTCCATTCTTGGTCAGGTTGGTACCGCCAATTCTCCCGCTTATGTGGCAGCCAAGCACGGTGTGGTCGGTTTTACCAAAACAGCGGCCCTCGAGTATGCCAAAGAGGGAATACGGGTCAATTCAGTGGGACCGGGTTACATCAAAACCCCTTTGTTAGAGGGTTTGGATGATGATACCCTGGAAATGCTGGTTGGATTACATCCAATTGGTCGCTTAGGAAAACCTGAAGAAGTCGCAGAGATCATTCTTTGGCTCGCTTCTGACAAAGCCTCATTTGTTACCGGTAATTACTATGCAGTAGATGGGGGCTATTTATCCCAATAGAAACCGGTTCAACAGAAATAATGGAACTAAAAAAGCTCCTCAAAAATATTTGGGGAGCTTTTATTGTATTAATTGATCTCAGGGTAGTAATTTCGGTACTTCATTTTATGCCAGAGGGCCAATAATATGCCCCAGAATATGACGGCAATGGCCTGATGCAGCACTCCAAGTGAAATGGGTACACTGTAGATGACGGTGAATATCCCGATCAAATATTGAAAGACGATCACAGCTAAAAGAGAGGTGCCTAAAGTCATAAGATCAGTGGTGCGATCCGTATTGAACATCTTCCACCAGAAAGCGACCACTACAACCAATAGGATTGTTCCGTTAAGCCGGTGTAACCATTGAACAGTCCCGGGATTTTCAACAAGGTTTCTTATGAAAGGATCTAGCATTGAAAACGTTGGTGGGAGCCATTCACCTCCCATTTTAGGGAAGCTGTTGTACATGAATCCCGCATCGAGTCCGGCCGTGAAAGCTCCATAAATGATTTGTATCCACAGAAGTACACCGATGGAATACATCCATTTTTTGAAGGGGATATCGTCGGCTTCTCCTTTTTTAAGGCTGCTGTGATATTTCACATCCAAAGCCAGCCAGAGGCAGTAGGCAAACAGAATAAGGGCCAGAGAGAAGTGGATGGCCAGCCGATAATGACTTACATAGGGCACATCCACCAATCCGCTTTTTACCATGATCCAGCCCATGGCACCCTGTGAGGCTCCAAGTAGCAGCAGTACCCATAGTCGTTTTAGCAGTCGTTTGTCAAAATACCCTTTCACCCAAAACCAGATAAAGGGTACGATGAAAACGATGCCCAAGACGCGGCCTATCAATCGGTGAAAATACTCCCAGAAGAAGATGGTTTTGAATTCATCGAGCGACATGCCCGCGTTGATCTTTTGGTACTGAGGGAATTCCTTGTATCGTTCAAAGGCTTTATCCCATTCTACTTCATTCATTGGAGGGATGGATCCCATGATGAGATTCCAGTCACTCATGGAAAGCCCGGAATCGGTCAATCTGGTGATACCGCCGATCACAACCATGAGGGTGATCAGGATCACGCCCGACCACAGCCAGATATACACAGGGCGCTTAAATTCGTTAGTCATGTCATTCAATTGTTAAAATAATTTATTCGTCTTCTCCGTAGATGAGGTCCAGGAATTCCTGCCGTTCAATGTTTCCAAAGTAATCCTTCACATCGATCTTTTCGATGGATGCGGCGATGTCTTCCGGTTCATATCGAACATCCTGTAGCATATCCTCGATCTCATGCACAGATTCCTTGCCAAAGAAATCTCCGTAGATCTTAAGGTTCTTGATATGGCCTTTCTGAACATCCAGTCGAAGGTCGATCTCGCCCACCGGAAATCGTTTCGATCGTTGAATGTTGAATTTCGGTGACTTCCCGTAATTCCAGTCCCAGTTGCCGTACTTTTCTTCTTTCAGTTCGTGAACCGATCTCCATTCGTCTTCGGTCAGTTTGTAGGTTTCAAAATTCTCGCGATCCAGATACAATCCATCCAAAATGCGTTGTTTGAAATCAGCAAGGGTCATGTCCTTAGCATCAATGAATTCGATGATGTTAGAGACCCGGCTCCGCACTGATTTATGCCCCTTGGACTGTATCTTACTCATCTTCACATTCAGGGCATTGGCTACTTCGCCGAGGTCGCTGTTAAAGAGAAGGGTTCCATGACTGAACATGCGTTTACCGGTAGAGAACTGAGCATTGCCTGAGATCTTTTTACCATCAGCCAGAATGTCATTTCTCCCACTCATTTCGGCGGGCACCCCCATTTCCTTCAGGATACGTATTACCGGTTCGTTGAATTTCAGAAAGTTATTCAGGTTCTCTTGTTTGTATTTAGTGATAAAACTGAAGTTCAGGTTACCGAGATCGTGATAAACGGCTCCACCACCACTCATTCTACGCACTATGTGAATGCCGTTGGCTCTTACGTATTCATCGTTGATCTCCTCAAGGGTGTTTTGGTTTCGCCCAATAATGATAGAGGGCTCATTCACATAAAAGAGCAGGTAATCCTCCGTTTCGCCAAAGTTTCTGAGCGCATATTCTTCCAGCGCAAGATTTACCTGAGGTTTGGTGATCCCCTCGTTATCAATAAATATCATTCTATATAGAATTTTTGGATTTTGGTTTCAAAGGTTGCCTCCGTGATGGCAGAGCTTATGATGTATCTAATGGAAAATTGTCGGGACCAACTGAATTCCCACCTTCGCAAAAGTGACCATTCGTAGGCGTAGTAACATCTTAGAAAAATTAACCATTCAGTTCATTCACACCCGCAACTTTCAGTGATTGAGTTAGCACTAGGCCATATACTACATGCATCAGAAGTCCGGCCAGGATGAATTTACCGGGCACCCAGGTGTTGGAATAAAAGATCCCGAACGATTCACCGGCAGCAGCTGACACAAATGGAGAAACAAAAAGTCCGGCAAAAATGGAGATCATTACTCCGTAGATCAGACCCTGAATCAACCAGTTTCCGGGAATATGATCTTTCAGGTAAACCACCCAGATCATTGCCAAAAGTACACCACCAATGTTAAATGCCAGGTTTCCAAATATGATATGATAGGTTCCGGTGCCGTGGACCTCATTGAAGCTTTCAGTGAGAATATGCCCAACATCTATGACCGGCAGGCCGATACCACTTTGCAAAAAAGCCACCATAGCCATGGCAAAAGTTGCGATGAATCCACAAATGACGGTCCGGAAAAAGGTAGAAGCACTCATATCAGAAGCCCTGTTTTAGTTGGATTTTCAAACGGTTTCAAAGTTACGAATTTTAGCGGTCACACTCTTTACAATTTAGAGCAGAACCGATCTTTGCCTTCCGGCCCACTTTTGTTGTGACCCAGGGCCTGAGTTGCCAGGGTGGATTGTGCCGCACATGCTGGGTGTGCCCGCATTTAAGATCGGCTACCCAATCTCCCTCTTCATCTTTGTGAAAACCAATGATCGGCTGTTTCATTACTAACTTTACCTAAATGGTCATGGAAAACGGATAAAGCGGATTGTCACAGAAATGATAAAGATCCATGATCATCCGCTTTATCTGTGTTATTCATATTAAATTTCATTTTTTTCAATAAGCTGCTCAACATCCAGCGATTGAATGGCACTGATGGCTGCTTCCATGGCTCCTTCAGCACATAAGCCACTCATAGAAGCGTGCATGAATCCTTCTTTGGCAGCTTCCATGCAAGCCTGCCTGATCGTTTCGGCTAATTCAAGTTCAGTGTTCATGATCTGCGAGGTTGTGTGATTATGGCTATTTCTTACCCAAGTATAAGGTCATGTGGGCAAAGAGAAAATGTTAAGGATGAATCAATTCGGGTGGTTTTAACTGCAAATCAGGAGTTAAGGCAGGGTTCTTGAAAAAACTTTCTGAGAAATTCTACCGATGCTGAATTAAAAAGCTTAACTTTGGATGTTTACAAAGAGCGCAACCATTTTTTTGTAACTAAAACTCACTCAGTCATCAAAAAATATAGTTTAAGTCCGGTTACGGCTGTTGCCCATTCCAACATTGCACTAATCAAATATTGGGGCAAGCGGTCGGTAGAGTATAATCTTCCGGCAGTAGGTTCTATATCTTTGACCCTTGATGCTCTTCACACAAAGACTACTCTTCAGTTCAGTGATACGCTTAAGGAAGATCAGCTCATATTAAATGATCAGGATGCAACTGCATCAGCCCTGAAGCGCGTATCAGATTTTTTGGATATAACCGCCGGTAGCAGTGACCGGCCTAAAGCAAAAGTGATCAGTGAGAACAATTTTCCGACCGGTGCGGGTTTAGCCTCATCAGCCTCGGGTTTTGCGGCCCTTGCACTGGCAGCCGGTAAAGGAATGGGACAATCACTTTCTGATGAAGCCCTGTCAAGGCTGGCACGGATGGGATCCGGTTCGGCAGCCCGCTCTATCTACGGAGGTTTCAGTGAAATGCAGCTGGGTACTAAAGATGACGGAAGTGAGGATTTTGCCGTCCCTTTGTATGATGAGAATTACTGGGATGTGAGATTACTGGTAGCAGTCACGTCCGATGAAAAAAAGGAACTCGGTTCAACCGAAGGGATGGTGCGAACAACCAAAACGGCACCTTACTATGAGCATTGGGTATCATCTCACCCTAACGACCTGAGGGAGATGAGACAAGCAATTGCTGAGAAAGATTTTGAGAAAACGGGTGAACTGGCGGAACATAGCTGCTTTAAAATGCATGGTTTAGCCATGGCTGCCAAACCTCCTATACTTTATTGGAATGCTGCGACCACAGAAACGATTCATAGAGTGTGGATTTTACGAAAAAGTGGTGTACCGGCTTATGTAACGATCGATGCCGGGCCCCAGATGAAAATTTTATGTTTACCTGAATCTGTGGATGCTGTAAAAGATACTCTTTCAGAAATTAACGGCGTAAGATCTGTAATTGAAGCTAAACCGGGGCCTGGTGCGTACATCATGGAAACGGTGAACGAAACGATCATATGATGGACCAAACGACAATTAACGTTAAATCTCCCGGAAAGTTGATTCTCTTGGGTGAGTATGCTGTACTGGAAAAAGCTCCAGCCCTTGTTGCTGCCGTAAACAGGCATTGTAAGGTTCGCATTGAGTCGCTTTACAACAGTACGTTTCAGGTTAGGACCCCAAATTTGAACATTCCTGAGATACAATTCATACTGGATCAGGATGGGGATGCCCATTTCAGAACTAATGTTGATTCCAAGACTCAGGAGCAGCTTCATTTTGTACTAGCGATCCTGAAATATGTAAGTCAGAAAGCCGGAAAGATTCCCGGTGCTTCCATCAGTATCGATACTACGTCATTTTATCACAGGGTTACTGGGAATAAGTTTGGACTGGGTTCAAGCGCGGCCTTAACGGTCTCATTGCTCTCAGGGTTGATGGAGTACATTGGTAAAAATATCTCGGATGAAGACCTGTATCGAGAGGCTTTTTTGGCTCACCGTTTTGCTCAGGGAAAAATGGGTAGCGGGGTGGATATAGCAGCCAGTGCCACCGGAGGTATCATCAGTTACACCATGCCTGAAAATGCAAGCCGGCTAAACGGTAATATTCAAAAGATCGGCCGCCCCGATAACCTTTACATGGAATGCATTTGGGCGGGTTACGCGGTTTCCACACGTAATTTTGTACGGAACGTTCATACCTACAAAAATGAGCATCCAAAGGATTATGATAAGCTGCTTGGTACCATGAGTATGCTTTCCAAAGAAGGGGTAAAGGCTTTTGCCGGGAATGATACCGACGCCTTTCTGAATATTATTTCTGATTTCTTTGAATGTGAGCGCGAGCTTGGACTGAGGAGTGGAACGGAGATCGTATCTGATGTTCACGAAGAGATCAACACTATTGTAAAAGCTCAGGGTGGAACCTATAAACCATCAGGTGCCGGCGGTGGCGATATTGGTATTGCCTTCTGCAATAACCCTGATTGTATTGAAAAGATCAGGTGTGCCACCAAAGACAGCATGTTTGACCTGATGAATCTTGAGGTTCAACCCAGAGGCGTTCAGATCTCTGCCCGCAAAGAAATTGGATAACTAATCCTGTATGAGTTTTTGATCT
>JAASTO010000137.1 GCA_021767245.1 Balneolaceae bacterium | reverse complement strand
TCTGGCTGACCATTGTAGCCATCACCGCGGGGTTAATAACGTTTGGCGCATGGATATTCTTCACCGGACAAAGTTTTGATTTTGCGATGAACCGAACCGTTGCTGTAATGGTCATTACCTGTCCACATGCACTGGGACTTGCCATTCCATTGGTTGTCTCAAGGTCCACCAGTATTGCCGCCACCAATGGCTTTTTAATCCGTGACCGGGCAGCCTTTGAACAGGCCCGAAACCTGGATGCTGTCATCTTCGACAAAACGGGTACCCTGACGGAAGGCACTTTCACAGTGACTGACATCTTAAATTTCGTTGATGAATTTTCTAATGATGAGATCCTTAAATATGCCGCTTCGTTAGAGAAAAACTCCGAGCATCCGTTAGCTAAAGGAATCCTTGAAAAAGCGCAGGATACCTGGGAACCTGATGCATTCAACTCCATCACAGGGAAAGGCATCGAGGGTAAAGTGAACGGGAAGGCAGTGAAAGTGGTGAGCCCGGGTTATGTCCGTGAACAAGACATGGATTTCCCTGAAGATGAAGTCGAAGAACTATCATCACAAGGCAAAACGGTGGTATTTGTGATCATTGAAGGTCAGCTTGTTGGAGCCATTGCGTTGGGCGATGAAATTCGGGAATCCTCCAAAAAGGCCATCAATGCACTGCATAAGATGGGGATCGAGTGCATCATACTCACCGGCGACAATCAACAAACGGCCGACTATGTGGCCAAAGAACTGGGCATCGATCAGGTGTTTGCTGAGGTACTCCCTGATGAAAAAGCCGAAAAAGTGAAAGAGGTTCAGGAGCAGAGAAAACTCGTAGCTATGACCGGCGATGGTGTAAATGACGCCCCGGCCCTGGCTCAAGCTGATGTCGGTATTGCCATTGGTGCCGGCTCAGATGTTGCCGTGGAAACCGGAGACATCGTACTCGTTAAAAACAATCCCGAAGATGTTACGGCACTTATCAAGCTGTCTAAATCGACCTATAGCAAGATGGTACAAAACCTGTGGTGGGCCTCCGGATATAATATCGGAGCTATTCCACTGGCTGCCGGCGTGTTATTTGCCTGGGGAATTATTCTGAGTCCGGCTGTAGGCGCCATCTTAATGTCACTAAGTACGGTGATCGTGGCGATCAATGCACGGTTTTTGAAGATAGAAAATTAATTCAAAGCCATACTAACCATCACTCAATCTTTACAGTTCTTTTGTATACTTTCTATTGAAAGTAAACGAAAGAATGAAGTATGGTTGCCTTTGAAGTCGTAAAAGCATCAGGTGAACGAGAGTTGTTTCAGTTATCTAAACTGAAGCATTCATTGAGCAATGCCGGGGCACAACCGGATATCATCCATTCTGTGATCGAGGATCTTGAAAAGAAAGGATTGTTCGAAGACGGAATGTCTACCAAAAAGATCTACAGAGAAGCTTACCGGTTGCTAAAGCAAAAATCATCACGTATTGCCGGTCGTTATAAATTGAAGGAGGCTTTACTTGACCTCGGTCCTTCCGGGTACCCTTTCGAAATATTGATATCTGAACTTTTCAGAAAGCTCGGTTATACAACGAAAGTCGGGCAGGTTGTTCAGGGTGAGTGTGTGTCTCATGAAATTGACGTGATCGCGGAAAGAGATCATGAGCATCTGATGATGGAGTGTAAATTCCATAACCGACAAAATCACCGTTCTAATGTCACCATTCCACTCTATGTAAGATCCCGCTTTCTGGATGTCAAAAGTTCGTGGATCAAGCAACCTGAACTCAAACACAAACAATTTTCCGGCTGGGTTGTTACCAACACACGTTTTACCGGCGATGCCACAGAGTACTCCAAATGCATCGGTCTGAAATTACTCAGCTGGAATTACCCAAAGAATAACGGGCTAAAAGACCTGATCGGCCGTACCGGACTCCATCCCGTTACCTGCCTTTCTGAAATTGACAAATCTGAAAAGCAGTTACTCTTGAAAAATGATGTGGTACTTGCCCGTCAGATCTGTGAGGATATCAACGTGCTGCTGCGGCTTGGCATCCAACATAGCCGGGCAGAGCGCATTCATCAGGAGGCAACAGAAATCTGTAACCATAATCAATCTGATCATGAGTACTAATATTAAAGTTCATTTCCTGGGGGCTTCAGGAACAGTCACCGGATCCAAATATCTTATTGAAACACATGATAAAACGATCATGATCGATTGCGGTTTGTTTCAGGGAGTGAAGAAATTACGGGAACTGAACTGGCAGCAGCTTCCAGCCAAAGCCTCTTCCATTGATCTGGTTTTGCTTACTCATGGTCATCTTGATCATAGCGGTTTTTTACCAAGGCTGGTCAATATGGGATTTAATGGTAGAATATGGGGAACCGCACCCACACTCGATATCGCGGATATCATTTTAAGAGACAGTGCTAAAATTCAGGAGGAGGATGCAGAACGGGCCAATAGGGATGGCTTTACAAAGCATCAACCGGCAGAACCGCTTTATACCACAGAGGATGCAGAAAATGCCATCAGCCGTTTCCAATCACAACCTGAAGATGACTGGATCGAGATCCATTCGAATATCAGAGTTCGATTCAGGTATAACGGTCACATTATTGGCGCAACGTACATAGAGCTTGACCTTTACGGCAAACGGTTCGTGTTTTCAGGGGATGTGGGCCGGCCTAATGATCCTCTTCTGCATGATCCGCAAAAACCTGAGCAGGCAGACATTCTTTTCATGGAATCCACCTATGGAGATCGCAAACATATTGAAGAAGACACTCTGGCAAAGCTTAAAACCACAATCGATGAGACCGTTCAAAACGGTGGAACCCTGATCATTCCAAGCTTTGCGGTCGAACGAGCTCAGTTGTTGATGTACCTTATCTGGCAGCTTCATAAAAAAGATCAGATCCCGGATTCACTCCCTGTTATTTTGGACAGCCCCATGGGAGCCCGGGCGTTATCAACCTTTATCAAATATCCTGATTGGCATAAATTGACGGAGCGGGATTACAGGGACATGACCGACCGCATCCGCATTGTGGAATCGTACAAGGAAACCTGGCAAATCATTGACGATAAAAGGCCTAAGATCATTATTGCAGGAAGTGGGATGGTAACCGGAGGCCGGGTACTCACCTACCTTCAGCAGTACATAAACCGCGAGGAAACCACCGTGCTTCTGGCCGGCTTTCAGGCTGAAGGCACCCGTGGGCGACAATTACTGGATGGAGCCGAGGAGATCAAATTTTACGGAAAATACTATCCGGTTAATGCCCGCATAGATATGCTGGAAGGGTTATCGGCTCATGCCGATCAAAGCGAACTTTTGAATTGGGTATCTAACATCGATCGAAAACCTGATCGCCTGTTCCTTGTTCACGGTGAACCTCAAAGTCTGGATATGATGCGGGTTAAACTAAAAGACACCTACGGATGGGATGCCCACATCCCTGAACTCTATGAGATCATGGATCTCACGATTTGATGACGGATAACTTTGGGTCATTTTTGGTTTGAACCGATCACTTAAGTATAATCTGACTTACCCCAAACCAAACCCAAGCCGCCATGAAAGAAACGATCCTGAGCTACCAAACTGATGAAATTAATGTCACATGGGACAAGGAGCGATGTATTCATGCCGCTGAATGCGTGCGTGGCTTACCCAAAGTATTTGATACCGACCGCAAGCCATGGATCAAACCTGAACTGGCAGGCACTAGTGAGTTGATACAGGTTATTGAAAAATGTCCCTCAGGTGCACTGCATTATGAATTAAAGCATTCAGACCGAACTGAACAACCTCCAAAACAAAATGTGATCACAATTGAAGAGGATGGCCCGCTTTATATACACGGTGAAGTAGCGATCAAAGACCTGGATGGCAATGTAGTCTTGAAAGATACACGGGTAGCTATGTGCCGGTGCGGTAGATCACAGAATAAACCATTGTGCGATAATTCCCATATCGAAGCCGGCTTTAAAGCAGACACCTCATACGATCCGGAAAGATTGAGAACCGAGCCCGTTAAAGGCAAGGGCGGAGCGTTATCAGTAACCCTTTATGAAAATGCCCCTTTCCTGGTTGAAGGTAACTATGACCTGGTGGGTGATGATACCGGTAGGGAGACATGCAGCAAGAAGATGAGTTTTTGCAGGTGTGGCGGCTCACAAACCAAACCATATTGTGATGGGACGCATAAAAAGATCGGATTTGTAAGTAGTTAATCGCTTATTGGTGTAATGGTTATTGGGGATTTGTTAACTTATTCATATTTAAAACCTAATTTCCAATAACGATTAACTTATAACCAAATGTCGAATCCCAAGATCATCATTGCCATTGTGGCCATTTTAATGGCTATAGCTGTAGCTGCAGGTGCTTTTGGAGCACATGCCCTTAAAAATGTGTTATCACCTGAACGACTTGAAACCTGGCAAACCGCTGTTCAATATCATGCCTGGCATGCATTAGGGTTATTTCTGATCGCCATGATCGGCTTACAATTTGATGTGAGCATCACCTGGCCGGCATCACTGATCTTAGCCGGAATCCTGATCTTTTCAGGCAGCCTGTACACCTTATGCCTCACCGGAATCGGATGGATGGGGGCTATTACACCGATCGGTGGCGTGGCTTTTATTGCCGGTTGGCTTTTGCTGGGTGTCAAAATGCTGAAATAATTTCAAATAACACTGAGCTATCTCATGGGTATTAGATATCAATTTTTACTGCTCACGTTATTCATCCTTTTACTGTTCAGTGCCCAAACTGTGGCTCAGAATGAGGTACTCCGCGAACAAAACTCTCTGTATGGCATACAGGAGTTCGGGGTGTCTGTCAATATTGAGCGGCCATTAACCCTTAATTCTATTCCATTCGATGTGGACAGTGTGCGACAGCTTATTGTGAATAAACTGCAAGCGTTACCGGTTAGAATAATTGGGGAAGGAGCCCTCAAGCGCTCTGATCAGTTTCCCCTGCTGCATCTCCATATTAATATCATGAATGATGTGGGAGGTATTCATCCATTTTCAGCGGAACTCAAGTTCTATCAGCCTGTAAAGTTGCCCCTCAATAACGATATTCAAACCATGGGTTCTACCTGGTCTGACAGTTTTATTGGAGTGGTTGCTCCCGACCTTATGAATTTTATTGCAGCAAAATCAGCCGGACTCGCTGAGAATTTTCGGTCAGATTATGAATCCGTGAATTGACCCATGCATATCGAAGCTTTTTATAACTACTGCCTGGAGCTTCCGGGAACTACCGAAGATTTTCCATTTGATGGATCCACACTGGTGTTTAAGGTCATGGGTAAGATGTATGCATTGACTGATGTCGATTCCTTTGAGAGCATAAACCTTAAATGTGATCCTGTGAGAGCTTTGGAACTCAGGTCTGCCTATGAAGAGATCACACCGGGCTACCACATGAATAAAAAGCATTGGAATACGGTTAACACACATGGCTCCATATCCGATGAATTGATCTTTGAACTCATACTGCACTCATATCAATTAGTGGTGCAAAACCTTCCCAAAGGGCTCCGGGAAGAATTAAAATCTTCTTAATTCAGATATGGTCCTATTTATGCGGAACCATTCTTTCAAACATCTTCTTCATTCTTCCCCAAAAGAAGTCAAATTGACCAAACAATGCTCCATAGATCAGGATAAAAATATTATACATAGGAAAGATCGTAACAGCCCAGATCAAGGTTTTAAACCAAAATGGATCCGATGATTCAATACCGAGTAATGGAAACAGAAATCGTCTCGAATAAAGCGCACTGATGCCGGTCAGAGCAAACACGACCAAAATAATAACTAACTGCCAATTGCTCTGAATTCCCAGGCGGGATTTCATTTTTTTAAAATAATTCATGTAAATATCATTCTTTGCTTAAAAATATACTTTTTCTAAACCTATATGAAGTCAATTATTTAGAAATCTTAAAATGTCTTTTTACAAAAAACATTAAGCTACTGTTGCAATTTCTATGCGCTGCAGGTAGTTTCTGAAACGAGGTTGGACACTTTTTAAATAAATAAACATCACGAACGATTTGGGTATGCAAGCATATGTAACCGAAGCGGTTGGCACTTTTTTTCTGGTAATGGTTTTTGGGATATCAGGAGATCCGCTTGCCGTCGGGCTTACCTTAATGGCCCTTATCTACATTGGTTACCCAACTTCAGGTGCTCATTTCAATCCCGCTGTTTCAATCGCTTTCTTCTTTAAGAGAAAGCTGTCATTCGCTGAGTTAACAGGCTACCTGTTTTGTCAGGTCATAGGTGCCTTTTTTGCTTCTTCTCTGATCTATACCTTTGCCAACAGTGTTTTTTACCTGGAACCGCCGGTTGACACGGACTTATATGAGCAAGTGTTTTCTGAAGTCTTCTTTACAGCAATTTTTGTAAGTGTTATGCTGTCTTTAACCTTGTCTAATCTTCACAGAAAAAATCAGTATATGGGGCTGATCATCGGGCTCACCTTCACGGGAATGCTCATGGCTGCGTCTCCTTTGTCGGTAGGTGTACTCAATCCGGCATTCTCAGCAGGTACCGCTTTGTTTGATCTTGTTAAAGGCGGTGACTCCTACATCTATTCTGTATTATACGTATTGAGTCCCATTGCAGGTGGTGCCCTGGCGGCTTTCTCATCTTCTTATTTCAGTTCAAGATGGGGAGACTGAAGTAAAACCGACTCCCTTTTCCTACTTCACTTTCCACTTTTATATCGGTTTGATGGGCATTTAAGATTCCTTTCACTACAGAAAGTCCCAAGCCGGTTCCTCCCTTATCCCGTGAACGGGCTTTATCTGTACGATAGAATCGGTCAAACAAGCGATCGAGGTGTTCACGTCCAATTCCGGTTCCTGTATCTCTCACTGATATTTCAACCACTTCACCCTGCTTCTCAAAACTCACTTCTACCTTACCGGCCTGCGTATATTTGATCCCATTGGAGATCAGGTTATCCAATACCTGCTCTATTTTATCGGGATCAGCATTCACCTTGCAAGAAAATGTATGGGACGTATCCAGTTCCAGTCCTTTTTTATGCGCTATGGGTTGATAGGCATGTTCAACTTCCTTAACCAGATCATTCAGGTCAAAATCCTTGCGGTTTATAAAGCTTTCATCAAAATCGTAACGCTG
>JAASTO010000136.1 GCA_021767245.1 Balneolaceae bacterium | reverse complement strand
TGTTGCAAGATGGTCTGCCGCTGGTTTGAGTGAAAATTCAGGATCGAATTCACCGGCAGGTCGGCCTAAATGACTTGTCAATATCAGCAGCCCTCCGTTTTCGATCACATGTTTAATAGATGGCAAAGCCTGAACAATACGGTTATCATCGGTGATCTTTCCATTTTCGATCGGCACGTTGAAATCCACGCGCATCAGCACTTTTTTGCCTTTTACTTCGACGTCGTTGAGAGTGAGTTTAGCCATGAGTTTTTTGGTCATTTAAAGTTAACTTTGCGTCCTAAGGTACCAAGTTCTCATCATGAAATGAAGTTTTCATGAACCTTGATTACTCCCTGTTTTTCACCGTCAATTTGAATATTTTTAGCGCACTGAGTTTTAATCTGAAATCATCTGAATAAATGAAAACGGTTTACTTCGATCACGCGGCTACCACCCCCTTAGACCAGCGGGTTTTAGAGGCCATGATGCCCTACTTGAAAGAAAACTATGGGAATCCAAACTCAGCCCATCACCTGGGACAAAAGACAAAAGTAGTAATTGAAGATGCCCGTGAAAAGGTAGCCTCCCTGATCGGTGCGGAACCTTCGGAGATCGTATTTACCAGTGGCGGAACGGAAAGCGATAATGCTGTGATCAAAGGCGCATTAGCCGTTTCTGGAAATAAAAATGAAGTGATCACTTCAGAGATCGAACACCATGCCGTGCTTCACACGGTGGAAATGGAAAAAATGCGGGGGATCAAACCAGTGTTTGCCAAGCCTGATGCATCGGGTAAAATCACAGCCGATGCCGTACGTGAGGTCATCAACGAAAACACCGCTTTGGTGAGCCTGATGCACGTTAATAATGAGATCGGCACCATCAACCCACTGTCTGAAATTGCTGAGGTTTGCCGTGAGTTTGATGTACCCTTTCACTCCGATACCGTGCAAAGCCTGGGTAAACTTCCCGTGGATGTTAAGGAACTGGGAGTTGATTTCCTCAGTGGCAGTGCGCATAAGATCTACGGACCCAAAGGTACCGGTATCATGTATGTTAAAAATGGGGCTCGTTGGGTGCCGTGGATGATCGGCGGGTCACAGGAAAGGCGCCGGCGTGGCGGTACCCTGAATGTGCCGGGCATCGTTGGTTTTACCAAAGCTCTTGAACTGACTATCGAAGAAATGGACGAACATACAGCTCGCTTTACAAAACTCAGGTCTCTGCTGCTGGAACAACTCAGGGAGAAATTGTCCGTTAAGGTTACCGTAAACGGACCTCAGGATGACGGCGTCCCACATATCTTAAACCTCTCCTTCAGTGATGCTGACAACAAACATATTGACGGTGAGATGTTACTGTTAAACCTTGATATTGAAGGTATTTGCGTCTCTAACGGTTCTGCCTGTACATCCGGAGCGGTTGAACCTTCACACGTGCTTGCAGGAATCGGAATGGAACCTAATTTGGCTAACTCAAGCATCAGGGTCAGCCTTGGGAAACAAAATACTGAAGAAGACATCACCTATTTTGTGGATAAGCTGGATGCTGTTCTTGATCGAATGTTCACCATAGCCTGATGAAAAAACATATCTGTATTTACTGCGGCTCCCGAAAAGGTAACTACCCAAAATTTCCTGAAGTTGCCATGGAAGCCGGTCGTGAGATCGCCCGGCGCGATTGGGGTATTGTTTATGGCGGTGGACGAGTGGGTATTATGGGCGAAGTAGCCAACGCAGCCCTGACCGAAGGCGGTGATGTGATCGGAGTGATTCCAACCCAACTGAAGGAAAGAGAAGTAGCCCATAAAGGTCTGACCGATCTTCATGAAACCCAGGACATGCATACCCGAAAAGCATTGATGGAATCCCTGTCAGATGCATTCCTGGTACTTCCCGGTGGATTCGGAACCCTGGATGAGTTTTTTGAGATCCTGACCTGGCGTCAGCTTGGTATCCACAACAAACCAATTTTCATCATCAATACAGACGGATATTTTGACGGTCTGCTACAATTCACAAAGAAAGCGGTCAGTCATGATTTTATTCATAAAGAAAGTTTATCTCTCTTTACGGTGTGCGAAGATGTAGGATCATTCCTGAAACAAATGGAACGATTTTTTGAACTGAATTGATTTTTTAGCCAAAAACAGATCACCCCTAAGCTGATTGAATATGGCCGGAAACATCAGTAATAATCCGCTCCCACAGTGCCCGGATTCACCCAATTGTATTCGTACAGAAATGGCTTTTAAGGCCGGTATGGAAATGGTTTTTGAATACCTCTCACAGATCTTTGAGAAAGATGCCTTTGAATTCGAAGTGAAGGACCCCAAGCGCATTGAGTTGCATGCCGTTTATCGAATTCCGGTGTTTGGTTTTAAGGATGATGTAAACGTGATCCTCGATGAAAAAGAAGGGAAAACCGTGGTTTACATACGCAGTGCAAGTCGGCTTGGAGAGTATGATCTGGGAGTGAATAAACGCAGAGTCAAAAAGATCTTCCGCAAACTGAACGATAAGATTAAGAAGTAATACTTCCCTATATTCATTTAAAATTTTAACTCAATATACAGCATATGTACAACGGCTTATTACACGCTCACTCAGGACTTCGATGGATCTTACTGGCATTGATCGTTTGGGCGATCATCAAAGCAATTTCAGGGTGGACGGGTCAAAAAGAATACCAAAAGTCTGACCGTCTTTCAGCATTATTAGCCCTGATTTTTACGCATATTCAATTACTTATTGGCTTAGGGCTTTATTTCATGAGTCCTAAAGTATCGTTTGAATCGGGGGTCATGGAGAGTTCCGTACTTCGGTTCTACACCGTTGAACATATCACGATGATGATCCTGGCTATAGCACTGATCACCTTTGGATTCAGCTCTGCTAAACGAATGGAGGCCTCGCTTGCCAAACACAAACGAGTGGCTATCACATACGGCATTGGGTTATTGATCATGATCGCATCTATCCCATGGCCATTCCGCGGACTGGGTGCCGGCTGGTTCTAATTCAAATGTTTGACTCATTTAGAGGCTTTTATGTTTTACATGGAAGCCTTTTTTATGAAATATGAATCTTTCTGCAAGATTCATGTTATAGTACTAAAATAAATTTTTTTAGAGCTATGAAACATAACAAATTAGGCACCTCGAAAATCGAAGTCAGTGAGATCGCATTTGGATGTATGTCGCTAGAACTGCAAAAGGGTCAACAGTATGTGAACAGCCTGCTCCGGAAAGCCTTTGAAGGTGGTATCAATTTCTTTGACACGGCAGACCTTTACGATCAGGGAATGAACGAGGAAATGGTGGGAACCGCTTTGAGCCCCTTCCGCGATGATGTCTTTATCTCAACAAAAGTTGGGAATAAATGGCGGGAAGATGGTTCAGGTTGGGATTGGAATCCCTCTAAAGAACATATCCTGAACGGTGTAAATGAAAGCCTGCGACGGTTACAGACCGATCATATTGATGTGTACATGCTACACGGAGGAACCATTGACGACCCAATTGATGAATCCATTGAAGCGTTTGAGTCTTTAAAGAAACAAGGTAAGATAAGAGCTTATGGGATCTCCTCGATCCGACCCAATACCATCCGGGAATGGGTAAACCGATCAAATATGGATGTGGTGATGATGCAGTACAGCTTATTGGACAGACGACCTGAGGAGGAAGTTCTGGATCTGCTGGCTGACCATGATATCAGTGTGATCACCCGTGGAACCCTTGCTAAGGGCATGCTGATCGACAAGCACGGTGAGGATTATCTGGGTTATACTGCTGAACAGGTTGAAAAGATGAGAGAAGCCTTGAAGCAAACCGATTCACCTATCAAAGCTTCCATTGATTATGTACTTCAGCACCCAGCTGTAGCCTCCGCTGTTTTGGGAATTAGAACAGAGGATCAACTTAGAGAGATCCTGGATAGCCGGCTTGATTCGGGTGAAACTGATCTAAACCAACTCTCAAATATCCTGAAGCCCAACTTATACGAAGAACACAGATAAGCTAAAAGCTTTCAGTTCAAAAACTCATGTGAATACTAGTCTCCCCAATCAGAGTCTTCCAATTCAAAAAGATCAGTTACATCCACTTTTAATATTTCTGCTAGTTTAAATGCCAGTACTGTTGAAGGGATAAATCGTTTGGTTTCTATAGCATAGATCGTCTGTCGGGTCACCCCTGCTTTATCAGCCAAATCTGTTTGGGACATATTATTTCGTGCTCTTTCAACTTTAATGGTATTATTCATAACCCATTTCCTCTTTAGGTAAAGCTGATAACTTCTTTATTTTATTGATGATCAGAAATAATATAACTTGATATTCAATAACCCCCATCGCACTAATTGTCCAGCGAATTTCAAAAATCAGGACTGCAAATATAAATAAAGCTGATAATATGAACGTGAGGTGAACAGCTTCAAGTCTGAGACGCATTATAAACTCATCCATTGCTTTGTCTTGGGCAAAAATATACATCAACAGTCCTGAAACACCTACTATTGCAAATATATTATAAATGGGTTCTGTAATTGTTTGTCCAAAAATTGTAAATGCCTGAAATGATTCAGATGTTGTAATTCCTTGTGCAGCATTCCAACCATCAAGAAACCCACGCTTCATTGAAGGTATTCCAGCGACTATAAAAATGAACAACCCAATTTTTTTAAAATAGTTAGGTAGAAATTGAAAATTCATAAATAGACTTTGGTTATTTAAAGTTTACATAATGTAAACTAATATTAACATTTTGACAAGTATATATTAAATTCTCACTTAAGAATTTTCGATGCATTCTTTATACATTAGATAGTTAATTATCAAATTATTAATTCTATGGCTATTCAATACATCGCAGATAACAGTGCCTTACAGGATGTGGTAAACGAGATCAGCAAGAATGATGAGTTTGCCATTGATCTGGAGTTTGACCGCAATCGATACCGCTACGGGTTCAATATGTGTTTGATGCAGGTGTTTGATGGGAATGAGTGCTATATAATAGACCCGCTGAGTAACGATATTGATATTCAGAATATTTTTACGGTGATAGAAGATCCTGACATTCAAAAGGTGGTCTTCGCTTTTGGAGAAGATCTCCGTCTCTTTCACTCCATGGGTTGTTTCCCAAAAAATTTGTATGACCTGGACGCAGCAACCAGTCTTCTGAATTTTCAACCGGCTTCCCTGACCAAACTTATTAAACAGGTATTGGATATCGAAGTCAACAGCAGTTCTCAGCAAAGTAACTGGTTCCGCCGGCCTTTGACGGACGATCAGCTTCACTATGCAGCAGATGATGTTTTATACCTGCTTCAGTTCAAAAGAGAACTCAACCAAATTGCGGAAGAACAGGGTATTCTTGAATGGATCCGTCAGGAAAACAGGATCTTCAATCACTTGGATTACAGTAATGAGGATCACAATAACCTGATCAAAGACAAGGATAAAAACGATCTGAGCGTATATGAGTGGCACCTCTACTGCAAACTCATGGAATTTTTTGATGAGGTTGCCAGATCTTACAACAAACCGGTCTATCACCTTGCCGGTAAAAAGCTCATTCAGGATCTGTCTAAAAACCCTGACAAGGCTAAGAACTGGGAACATACCAAAGGTATATTCGCAAGGATCAAAAACACAACCTTCAAAGAGAATCTGTTGCAGGCCATTGAACAGGCTACCCGTGAAGCTGATGCTAAAAACTTATCCAAAACGAAGAAAGCCTCATATAACATGAGTAAGGAAGATTACCTTGCCATGCGCAGGGAGCAAAGCCGGATCAACGACCTCAAAGACCGACTCATCAAACCTATTCAGAACAAGATCGCAGAAGACTTCGGACCACATGCAAAATCATTCATCCTTCCTAACCGATTGGCCAAAGAGATCGTAGCAGGTGAAACAGAGCTGATGCCCGACTATAAGATCCACTTACTGCGAAAATACTCTAATGAGCTACAGTTAGACCTCAGTGAATTTATCTGATTTGCGTCAGATACTGATCAAATCAAAGTATGTAAGCTCATTGAATAGATTGACAGTCATTCCCGTGAAAACGGAAATCCTATAGTTTAAACTATTACTACCCCCAAATTTTAGCATTTACCGATAAATGCTTTTTCAACCTATTCTTTTGGCAAATGGTGCTTTCCGTCTGATGCCACATTCTCAACCGTCCAGGTAATGGCTTCTTCAAACTCATGTTGCCTTACCTCACAATTCTCAACCTGACAGAGCCGGCATGAAAATTCCATACAGAAGTCCGTGTGTATGAAGATCTCAATCCGATTCCCAAACTTTTGAGTGATCAACTCCTCGATCTTATCCAGCTCAGCGTGGGCTTCTTTGACTGTCAGATACCATGGTAGTGTAAGATGGCAATCCACATGCAGAACACGCCCATACTTGATGATTCTGAGATTATGAAGGTCGATCCATTTGGGATCCCGGTGCTCCTGCAGATACTCGATCATTTCCTCCAGCAGATCTTCATCAGATTCATCCATGATACCGGCCACCGCCTGCCTGAGGATCCTCACTCCCATCCTGATGATCAGCAATGCAAAAATGATGGCTACCACTCCATCGAGCCATTCGAGGCCTGTGAACCGAATAAAGATCAGCCCGGCAATAATACCGATGGTGGTGTAGGTATCCGTTTGTAAATGCTTTCCACTTGCCTGCAGGGCCAGCGAATCATTCCGCCTGCCGGTCTCTAGCGCCCAATAACCAAAGGCATAGTTTACAGCTGCTGAAATAGCTACTAGAATGATACCCAGATCCAGGCTTCGCAACGGCTCAGGATCGATGAAGCTTTTTATGGCTTCCATAATGATCAACAATCCCGCCACCGTGATCAATGCGCCTTCTATGCCGGCTGAAATGAACTCAACTTTACCATGACCATATGGGTGATTGGAATCTTTAGGCTTGGCTGAAAGCGTGAGGCTATACAACCCAATAAACCCACTTATCACATTGACGATACTTTCAAGCCCATCCGTCAGTACCGCAACGGAACCGGTAAAGTACCAGGCGGCCATTTTGAGGACGAACAACACCACAGCCACCAGTACAATGAATTTTTGTACCCGGATGTTTTCTCTTCCTTTGCTAACTGAGGTTGAATCCAAGTGATCAGTTCCTTTCTATACCGGCTCTTTTTTATTCCCCAAACATGGTTTCGTAATCACGCAT
>JAASTO010000135.1 GCA_021767245.1 Balneolaceae bacterium | reverse complement strand
TGGCATAACCGCCGTTGGAACCGTCAACAAAGTGAATATGATTATGTTGGTAATTTCTGACATAACAGGTTACCATGGCCGCAAATGACGGGTGCACGCCATAGGCTAATTTTCCTTCCCTGAACATATCCTCCAGGAATTCTGTGAGTTGCATGCGTTGAGATATTGTACCGGAGGCCACAAAACGGAGTCCGTCTCCAAATTTCTTATAGTCTGCATGGCGCACGAGGTCGGGTTTATAATCACCCCAGTTTGTTTGGGACGTCTTTTTGTTGAACCGCATCAGGAATACCCCGGTGATGAGTTCAAAAATCATGTTCAAAATATACCGGGCCTTTTTGAGAAGGGTGGGAGGCTGAGTTCTGAGTTTCCATTCCACTCCAAGCAAAGAAGGGTTAGCAGTCATACTCAGGGCTTCTTCTCGAACCGGATGATAATCCTCTTCCATTCCGTAGATCTCTTCGATCTTGCCAAAACAAGCATCGTAGATCTTGACCTGTTCACTGTCGGTCCCAACTGCCTGAATGAGATAGGCAGCTACCTCATCCTTATCGCTGGATATCTGATTCCATCGGCACTCTAATCCTGAAAGATCTGCTTCAACCGGAGCAACCCCCTCGAGGCGATTCTTTTCCTTTACGAGGTCCTCTGCATAGGTCACCCCGCTGCCCCAGAAAATGGTTTGATCAATGAATTCAGATAATTTGAGTCGAGCCACTCCAACATCGTGCCCATGATCCCTGAGCTCCTTCATGGATACAACTCCAACTGACATTTCAAGACCATAAGCATTTTTAACAGCCTCTTTGCAAAATGCCAGAATACCTTTTACCGTATCAATGCCGCGATCGGGCAAAACGAGCAGAGAGCCGTCACCTCCGAACAGGTAGGGTAGCAGGTCGTTTTCAGAGTAAAAATTGTTCAAAGCTGCAATAATGGATGCTCCGGCCATGTTGACTTCCTTGTACTTACCCAAACGTATGGCATCCGTCGAACCACGAACATCAGCGATGGCAAGGCAGGAATCATCAGGCAGGGGGGTGTAAACCTCAGGTTTTGAAACATCCCTGAAAGTGGTAACCACATTAAGTGAGTTATAAAACTCCCGGCTTTGCATGATCTGATCTTGATTCTGTGTGACAGTGGAGCCGAAAATAGATAAAATTATGTAACCCGTGGTAAATATTGGAAAGGAATAATGTAAGAAATAGAAAAGCCCGCCGGTTTTAATGGCGGGCTCTGTATAAAAATTGGTGTAGAAACTTAGTTACCGGAAGCTTCGAGTTGAATAGCTTCTTCGAAGGAGTATTGCTCTCCGTCTTCAAATTCAATGCCTTCAACAAGTGAATCGGCATAGGCT
Organism: Balneolaceae bacterium; assembly: GCA_021767245.1. GTDB lineage: Bacteria > Bacteroidota > Rhodothermia > Balneolales > Balneolaceae > Gracilimonas. The sequence goes on along the minus strand of JAASTO010000135.1, from coordinate 5,918 downwards.
TCAGAAGTTGGTTCAATGAGAACATTATAAGTTCCTTCATTCAAGCCAACCAATCGAAAAAAGCCCTCATCATCGGTTTGTGTTCCCACGGTATCTTCACCCATGATCGCGTACACAAATGGTTCGGCTTCAAGGGGAAGCACGGTTCCTGAAATACTGCCCTGCTCCTGCAGATTCACGGTTCTAAGAACCGGCTTCAGGATATAACCGCCGTTTCCGGTTTGCACAATAGATTGTGAGGCATCAAAATCAATGACCAGATCATAAACCTGACCGGATTCTACATCAGCCTGAACATTGAGTTTGTAGCCTGATTGTTGTGCGCTTGGAGTTTGTAATGGAACGGTTTCTCCATCTACAACCACATTATTATTATCACCAAGAAGCAGACGGATCTGATTATACCTGCCGGCTTCAAGTTCGGCTTCACCAAGCTCAAGTACGGCACCGTTCTGATAATCAAGCAGGTTGACGACCATGGAGTCTTCCATGATGGCTTCCCAACCGGAGTCGGTGGTGTCATTTGCACTTCCGTCTTTGTTTACAAGTACCTGAAGTACTTCAATATTCACCTGCTCATAGTTTGCAGGGGCGTCGGTTAATGATACCTTTAATGTACCTGTGCCGGCGTCTTCATTGGTGCTGCAGGCTGCAAATACAAAAACTGTCAGAACTGTTAATAATGATAATAAATTTGATCTCTTGAATAAACTACTCATCGTGATAGTATTTGTTTGGGGTTCAAATACTTGAACACGTTAAAATTCTCTTTGTTCCAAAAGAGATGTCACAAAAAAATCTTTTTAACCTGCCCCACCTGAAGCGCCACCACCGGCCGATCCGGCTGAAGCCCCGCCACTAAAACTACCGCCTGAAGCAGAAGTTGTGGCTGTTGCTGCAAGGTTTGAAAATGAGCCGGCTATTTCAGCAGGCGATGATGTGGTTCCGGGCAGTATCACGATCCAATACAACGAGGTTGCCGCACCCGGATGTTGCTCAAATATCGGTTCGATCTGTTGCTTGCCCAAACCTAAAGCGATGGAAAAAATGAAATGCCGGCCCAGGTGTTCTTCACTGATCGTATGTTCTTTAGCGTTTTTCAGAGCATTCTGATAGGCTTTCCAACGTTTATAAGTCTCTTCCCCTTTAGGGGTTCTTCGTATTATAACCAGCGAAAGGACCATCATGATAAAAGTGGCGGCAAGAGCCATCGCCATCAGGGGATGAATGAAGAAGATCCCGGCCATGGCAACCCCTTCGATTACAAATTGAACGCCCAGATTCCAGTACATACCCTTGTAACTTTCTTTATCGATCCAATCCTTGGAGTCACAATATTTCTTTAACTTTTTCTTCCAGGCATTGAACCATTTAGAAGCTTCAGATTTCTGAAAATTAAAGATCTCATCAAATTTATTACCATCAGAGGAGATCCTTTTATTCACAAAATTCAGAAGACTTACCTCAAATTCTGTGAGTTCATTTTCTTTTGGGTCTGAATTTTTGGAGTGAACCGTATAGTAGTTCGCTTTTGATGAAAAAATTCTTTTTTCTTCCGCTTCATTTTCCTTGAGTTCAAAATAACCCATTCTTGCCAGGTCGAGCAGGGTGGCGATCACATGTCCGGTGGTCACGGTGCGATTCATCAGTAACCAACCAATGGCGGCAGGCTTTTCACGTCCGGGCAGCATAATACTCTCCGATACAGATACATGCATTTTGTGACGCAACCCATATTTCCGGTAAATGAGGATAAAGGCGATCAAACTGAGACCCGCCAGAATTATGGAGTATTCAATAGCGGTATTTTTCCGGCGCTGTTCATCTTCAGCTGCCAGACGTAATTCCTCACGATAGGCTGTTTCTTCGTTCTCTGCTTGTTCTAGGGTGAATGTGGGGTCTGAGATCTGGATGAGATTTTCATCAAATACCGAGGAGGGAAATAAAGTGCGAATGACCACAGCCTGATCACGACCTATGTTTTGTCCCGAAAATTGTAATCCGTTATCAAACGGTGTGCCATCCATACTCCATGCCGGTTCGCGCACCCAGTAGTGCAGGTCAGAAAGTGAGACCAATTCGGGTAACTGAACCAAAATTTCCATTTGTTCTGTGGATTTCTCCCGTCCGGCAGCAGCATAGGTCCAATAGAATTCACTCCAATCGGGACCTATTACCACAGCATCTTCAAGGGTGTAGGTAATGCTGTAGGTACGGGTTTCATCATCTGCACGATAATACCATACGATGTTGTATGCCTCGTCCGATTCTTCCACCAAAAAGGTTCTGGGTTCCTCAGTATTCAAATTAATATATGACTCCCCATTTTCCGATACGGAAATATCACGAATAGCGGAGTACCCTGATTTTGGCAGTCGATAATTTGCCCAGGTATAGCTGCCATCATAAACATAGGTTCGATGTTCAGTGATGGTTATGGTGCCATCTGCGTTCATCTGAACATCAACCTGAATTTCAGGGATGGAATATTCTTTTGCTGAAATATCAGATAGAGGAAGAAAAACGCCTATCAATAAAAACAGACAGGCGTAAAGGTTGAATGATCTCATAGTTATTTCCGAATTTATTTTATGCCCTAATGCATATAACTACGGAAATTTTATGAGATTTGTTACGAAATAAGTAGGATTGAATGGGTTAACCGAAATTCCAGGTTACACCACGACCGATCTCAGGATCCGGGAAGTTCCAGTCAACGGCTCCCTGATCACAGGCATACATGCAGGTGCCACACTCGATGCAATCTTCTACCTGAAAATGGACCTGATCGTTATCATCCATCGTGTAGCAGTTGGCAGGGCATACCCAGGTTGTACATTTATGCGGACAGGTTGAGTTACAAACATCTGTATCCACCACAATATGCGGTTTGATCTCAGATTTTGACTGATTACGGTAGCTTACAAGTCCGAGTCGTTCGGTTAATTTAAGATTTTTCATAGCGGTTATATATCCTTTAGACCTTGCACTTACAGTGATTTACCGGCTTTGAAGCCAAGTTTTGCTAATTCCCAGAAGGAAGCATGCCGTTTAACAGCGCCCTTCAGCATATCTTTAGATTTCGGTGTCGGTTCATTTTTGATGGTAAAGAACTGTCGGCCGAAATCACACAGAAGGTTTGGCACTTTCTGCTGCATGGTTTCAGTATGAAGGAGGTGAACGGCGTCCTGGAATCCTTTAATGTCTTTCATGACATAACTCTGATCCATTGCTGAACGATATTCTTTCAGCGTTGCTGAGCTGAAGTCCCCTTTTTCTTTGGCTTTAACGATCGTTTCAGCCGCCAGAATTCCGGAGCGCATGGCATAATCCATTCCCTGAATGGCTTTACCCGCATTCATTAACAAGTTGGCTGATTCACCGGCTAGCAGAATGCCGTCTTTGTATAATTCCTTAGGCATAACCCGGCTGTCTCCGGATGATACCACGTGAGCCGAGTATTCCACAACTTCACCATCTTTGATGATGTCAGCTATGGCGGGGTGTGTTTTGAAATGATTCAGAACATCATGCGGACTTTTTTTCTTCTCACGCATATCTTTGATGCTGAGCACCAGCCCAAGTGAAATAGTGTCACGGTTGGTATAAAGGAATCCACCGCCTTCAACACCATCAGTGGCTGAACCGACAAACTCATTACTCATGCCACTGAGGCCGTTCAGCTGAAATTTCTGCTCAAGTACTTCCTGATCGAATCGTATGATCTCCTTGATACCGGTTAGCATGTGGTCGGCAGGTACGTACTTATCCTGAAGTCCCACCTGACGGGTAAGCAGGTTATTTACACCCTCAGCTATGATCACTGAATCAGCGTGGAATTCATCTTCGCCCGTGCGAATACCCACAGCTTTATCGTTTTCCATGATCACTTCATCCACCTTGATGTTAGTGGCTATGAAGGAATCCATGGCGTAGTCGGAGGCATCGATGGCTTCCTGAACCTTTCCGGATAGCCAGTTATCGAATTTTGACCGAAGGACTACAACGCCGGTATAAGGCGTTTCGTTGAAGTGAGATGATTTGAAATCGATGGTAAAAGCTGATTGCTCGTCCATGAGAGTCAATCGTCGGTGGTTGATGAACCGTTCCCATCCGCCGTCTTCTTCTTCCCAGTAGTTAGGAACAAGTTTCGCGAGGTCGCTGCCCCACAAAACCCCGCCGGATACATTTTTGGATCCTGCAAATTCGCCCCGCTCAATGAGCAGGAATTTCATGTTATTTCGGGCTAGGGTCATGGCTGCAGCCAATCCCGCTACACCTCCACCAATTACGATACAATCAAACTTTTCGTCCATAGTCTTCTATTTAGTGAAAAGGGAAAAGTAAAAGGTGAAAAGTACCTTTACTTAGACTCTTTCCTGCATAGTAAATATTAAGTATTTATTTGTGAATTATTAACCTAATGGAGAAACCATGATTAAATTAAACCACAAAGATTTAAACGTTTACAAAAAAAGTATTGAGTTAGTAACAAAGGTCTATCGTTTGACCGATAAATTTCCAAAAGAAGAAACCTTTGGCTTGTCTAGTCAAATGAGACGAGCCGCTGTTTCAGTTCCTTCAAATATTTCAGAAGGGTCATCCAGAAAAACGGATAAAGAACGAAAGCGTTTTTATCGAATTTCGAGATCCTCACTCGTTGAACTTGATACTCAAGTAGAAATTTCAATAAATCTTAATTACATCAATGAAAATGACATCGAACATGTCAATAAATTGGCCAATGAAGTGTTTGCCATGCTTTCAGGTATGATCTAAACACTTTTCACAATTCCCTTTTAACTTTTCACCTTTCTGAGTTCGTCGATAAAAGGAGGGAGTACTTTGTATAAGTCTCCGACAATTCCATAATCTGCGATCTCAAAGATCGGCGCATCAGGGTCTTTGTTGATGGCAACGATCACTTTAGAGTTCGCCATTCCGGCCACGTGCTGAATAGCACCTGAGATACCGACGGCAATATAAAGCTGTGGGGAAACCACTTTACCGGTCTGCCCGATCTGAAGACTAGGGTCATACACTCCGGCTTCTGTCAGCGCTCGTGAAGCACCGATTCCGGCATTTAGCAATTCTGCCAGTTCAGAGATCAGTTTTTGCCCTTCTTCATCTTTAACACCCCGACCTGCTGCCACAATGGCTTCCGCTTCGTTAAGGTCAATAGTGTCGCCGGAAGCGGAAATGATCTCCTTAAGAGTGGCTTTCAGTTCGCCATCTTCCATACTGAAATCAATATTTACAGTTTCCGCTGAGGTTTCATTTTCGATAAGGTCGTATGAACCGGAACGAACCGAGACGAGTACGGTGTCACCTTTAGCTTCAGTGCTTGCAATGATCTTTGCAGCCATTACCGGCCGTTTGGCTTTGATGCCTCCGTCGATCAACTCAAAAGAAGATACATCCGGAAGTACCGCTGCATTTTGATTGGCTGCCAGGGCTCCTAAAATATCTTTGGTTCCTTCGGTGGATGCAAAGGCAAATACAGCAGGATTTGCAGCTTCCATGACATTTGCAAGGGCTTTAAGCAGAGGAGTGTTCATGTGGTTCTTGAAGATCGGATCCTCAACAACATAAACTTTCGACGCTCCGTATTTTTGAATACCCTCAACAAAGGAAGAGGCATTAGCGTCCACAACCACGGCTTCAACCGTGTGTCCGTTCTGGTCCGCAAGCTGCTTGCAGTGTGAAAGTACCTCTAATGATGAACGTTTGATCTTGCCGTCAGCAATGGCGATGTGTGTTAAAATAGTACTCATTCGATTTCTCGTGGTTTTAAAAAATTTGTTGGCTTATTTCGATGTTAAATGGAGAAGGTTGATCGGGGTGAAACCCGTATAACCTCAATATCACACATTTAACAGGATCTATATCACGTTAGCTTCGGTGTCAAGCAATTGTGC
>JAASTO010000014.1 GCA_021767245.1 Balneolaceae bacterium | reverse complement strand
TGAAAAGGAGCGAACACTTTTCAGGAGAAAGAACATTGGATTTGTATTTCAGTCCTTCAATCTCATCTCAACACTGACAGCAGAGGAGAATGTATTACTTCCCCTTAAATTGAAAGGGGTTGAAGATGAGAGTTTACTACAAAGAGCCAGGTCATTTCTTAATGACGTAGGCTTGGGTGACCGGGGTGACAGTTACCCCGATCGGCTATCAGGAGGAGAACAGCAGAGGGTAGCCATAGCAAGGGCACTGGCACACGAACCCATGCTGATATTGGCGGATGAACCCACCGGTAACCTCGATTATGAAACAGGGAAAAAGATTTTGGATATCCTTAATAAGCTTGTCAGAGAACACGGAAGGACGATCATACTTGCTACTCACGACCGGGATATCTGCTCTATCGCAGATCGTGTGGTTGAACTTCAGAGCGGTCAACTTCATGATGTAACTGAATTTGAAGGAGCCTGATGAGTTCAGAAAACAAAGATCTGATCTGGTTATCAAGCCTGAGGTTTTTGCTGAGACATCCTTGGCATTTTGGCCTGTCTATTCTTGGGGTGGCTTTGGGAGTTGCCGTGGTTGTATCCATAGATCTGTCCAATGCAAGCGCAGAGAAAGCCTTTGAGTTATCCACAGAAGCGGTAACAGGCATGGCAACCCATCGAATTCAGGGAGCCTCAGAAACTCTGGATGAATCAGTTTACCGTTCGGTCAGGATCGAAGCCGGAATCAGGAGATCGGCTCCTATTATAGAAGGGTATGCAAGGATTGAGGGGCTGAACCGAACCGTACAGGTTTTGGGAGTGGATCCGATCGCTGAAGCTCCGTTTAGAGATTTTGCTAGTCAGGAAGCGGGAATTGATCTCTCCGATTTCATAGGTGGTAGAAACACAGGATTGATATCTCAAAATACAGCTCAGGAACTGGAAGTAGAGGTCGGAGATACGTTGGTAACAGAAGTTGCCGGGGTATATCACGATATACAGCTGATCGGACTGATCGAAGTAGAAAATGAGCGCAGCAGGCAAGCACTTGAGAGTATTCTCCTCATAGATATCAACACGGCACAACGGCTTTTTGGGATACAAGGGCAGCTTTCCCGCATTGACCTGATCATAGATGAGGATCAGGAAGAAAAGATAAAACATCGTATTGAGTCCGTTTTGCCTGAAGGGACCGCGATCGTACGCTCGGAATCACGAACTGAAACCGTAGCACAAATGACAAGGGCCTTTGAGTTCAACCTGCAAGCACTTAGTATGCTGGCGTTGCTGGTTGGCATGTTTTTGATCTATAATACCATGACTTTTTCTGTGGTACAGAGGCGACCGTTGATCGGCCGTATGAGGGCCCTTGGAGTATCCCGCAATGAGATCTTGTTAACCATTTTAAAGGAAGCTCTCTTTATTGGTTTTTTGGGAACCTTATTGGGAATTATCGCCGGTATTTTTCTGGCACAGGTGTTGGTTCAACTGGTCACCCAATCCATCAATGATCTCTACTTTGTCCTCTCGGTTCAACAATTGTCGATCGATCCTTATTCCATAACAAAAGGATTGGTACTTGGACTTGGGGCGACCCTGATAGCTGCCTACTGGCCGGCAAGGGAAGCTTCAAAAGCTGAAGTATCTACAGTGCTGAAACGATCTTCGAATGAGTCAAAGATCCTGAGCCGAATATTTCCACTGGCAGGCACAGGTATATTGGTTGGCAGCATTGGTGGGTTGATCTTGTTGGTACCAAACGGCGGTATTGCGGCCGGTTATTCCTCGTTACTCTTTATGATCGTGGGTTTTTCACTGATCGTGCCGATTTTGATCGTAGGAATGGCCAAGCTGTTCAGGCCGATATTTGGTAAAGTAAACGGAATGATCGGTAAAATGGCTGTACGGGGAGTGGTCACTGAATTGAGCAGAACCTCAGTGGCAATAGCCGCCCTGGTGGTGGCCGTTGCGGCAACAGTCGGTGTAGGTGTAATGGTAGACAGTTTCAGGACCACGGTCGTGTCCTGGTTAGGATCGCAGCTTCAGGCTGATGTTTATATTCAGCCCCCAAGTTCTGTAGCCAGAACGGCGGATTCAGAGCTTGCACCTGATCTGATTGAGGTATTGAAAGCCACAGAGGGAGTTGAGCTGGCCGGATCTGTGAGAAGCGTACAGGTCAGAACAAACCTTGGTACGGATAATCTGGTAGCTATTGATCATGGCGATGCCGCAGAAGAAGCGTATCAGTTGAAAGAGGGAGGGGATGCCTTTTGGGAGGCTTACGATACTGAACCAATTGTTATGGTCTCAGAAGTTTATGCCTATCGTAAGAATATCGGATTGAATGATACGCTGATCATAGAGACAGATGCGGGTAAAGTTCCTTTTACCATCAAAGCCATAAACTTTGACTACGCTTCTGACATTGGGACCGTTACCATGAATCGAAAGATCTATAACCGTTATTTCAATGATGATGAAATATCAGGGCTTGCTTTGTATGCTGAGGAAGGAGTTGATGTAGATGATTTGGTTAATCGGCTTAGAGTCAAGGCAGACGGTATGCAAGAGGTTTTCATCAGGTCTAACCGGGGGTTACGGGAAGCTTCCATTGAGATCTTTGACCGAACTTTTACTGTGACAATCGTACTCAGATTACTTGCCATCATCGTGGCTTTCATGGGAGTGTTAAGTGCCCTCATGGCTTTGCAGTTAGAACGATCCAGAGAACTGGCAGTACTCAGGGCAAATGGTATGACCCCAGGACAACTCTGGAATTATGTGATCAGTCAAACCGGTGTGATGGGTCTCATGGCAGGAATACTATCAGTACCCCTCGGGATACTAATGGCCTACATTCTCGTTTATGTGATCAACCTGAGGTCATTTGGTTGGACTTTGCAATTTATGATCACTCCGGATGTACTGCTTCAAGCTGTTGGACTCGCATTTATTGCTGCGCTTTTGGCAGGTGTCTATCCTTCCAAAAAAATGGCTGAGGCGAATCCCGCTGATGCACTCAGAAATGAATGATAAATCTGCTTAAGAAATCTTTTTTAAAAATGAAGAAAAGTATTTGGGTTATCGTGATCACCCTTACCGCGGCACTGATCGGATATAGCATCTGGGAGATTTCAAAAGAAGAGGAGATCCGGGCTTCGATCTCTGTGGCAGAAGCGATGGGAGGAGGAGATGATGAAGGTTACCTGAGAGCCACAGGACCCAGAGAGTTTGTATTTCCGGACGACCATGGTCCGCATCCGGGTTTCAGAACCGAATGGTGGTATTACACCGGAAATGTATTCACGGAAGAAGGTCGGCAGTTTGGATATCAGTTCACCATTTTCAGAAGTCAGATGTCACCTCCCGAATCAGGTTCTCAGGATAACGCATTTAGTGAAAACTGGAATACCAATCAGTTATATCTGGGGCATTTTGCGGTGTCTGATGTTGAAGCAGAAGACCATGTGTTTGAGGAAAGATACAGTCGCGGTGCGGCCGGTTTGGCCGGTTCTCAGGCAGATCCTCATCGTATCTGGCTTGAAGATTGGGAGATCAAGCAAATCGAAACTGAAGGTGGCGATGACAAGAATTTTACGGTGAATATACAGGCTGAAATGGAAGATGGGATTTCCATAAATTTCGATATTACTCCCTCTAAACTTTTAGTACTTCAGGGGGAAGACGGTTACGACCCGAAAGGTTCGGAAACGGGAAATGCTTCCTACTACCTGGCATTCACCAGAATGAAGACGAACGGGGTGATCACTAAAGACGGACAGGAGTATCGTGTTTCCGGTGACAGTTGGATGGATCATGAATGGAGTACGTCTGCCCTTGATGAAGATCAGGAAGGGTGGGACTGGTTTTCCATTCAATTATCCAATGACTATGAGATCATGTACTATCAGCTCAGAAATTCAGATGGATCAGTCAGTAAATTTACCAATGGTTCTGTCATAGATCCGGATGGCAATAAAGTGAATTTTGATACGAAAGAGGTAACTCTTGAGGTGTTGGATACCTGGAAAAGTCCTCATAGTGGAGCAAATTATCCATCTGCCTGGAACCTGAGCATTCCCGGAAGGAATATTGATCTACAAGTAGAAACAGCTTTTTCCGATCAGGAAATGGATGTTTCTGTTCGATATTATGAAGGAGTAATAAGGCTGAGAGGGGTCATGAACGGGGAAGAAATTACGGGAAATGGATTTGTTGAGATGACCGGTTATGGAGAAAACAAGAATAATGAAGTGAGGTAGATACCTCTTGTTAAAAAAAGCCGTGTTAAATTTTAGAAAATTCGTTGTATAGGAGGCTTAAAATGGAGAACTTCACAACCGCAAAAAATTGCACAAAACAAATAGACATGGCTGATATTAAAACGATCACACAAAAAGACTTTGAATTTTTAATTGAGCTGGAAGAGCTTATTTACGACCGCAAAAAAGAGATGCCGGATGGCTCTTACACTACTTCTATGTTTAAAAAAGGCATTGATAAGATCGCCCAAAAAGTAGGTGAGGAAGCGGTAGAAACGGTGATCGCATCAAAGAATAAGAAGGATAAAGAGACGATCAACGAGTCAGCCGACCTGATTTTTCACCTGATGCTTCTCTTGGCTGAGAAAGAAATTCCGCTCCATAAGGTCATTAAAAAGCTTCGAAAACGCCACAGTAAGGGGACTCACAAGCATATCGGTGAGTAAATAATTGTGAGCGGGAATGTTAGGTTTGCAAGGGTTTTGAAACGGTTAAACATTTTCTCAAATAACCGTTAACCGCATTTTAACAGCTCCCGCCTTATTTGTATCTTTATTGATTAAAGTGAGACGCACTCTTATCCTATTCAATTCATGAATAACATTCGAAATTTTTGCATCATTGCCCATATTGACCATGGGAAATCCACTCTGGCAGACCGCCTTTTACAGAAGACCGGTGCTATTAGCGAACGGGATATGAAAGAGCAAATGCTGGATGATATGGACCTGGAGCGTGAACGTGGTATTACCATCAAGAGTCACGCCATTCGCATGGATTATAAACGGCCAAATGGTGAGAATTACATTTTCAATTTGATCGATACCCCCGGTCACGTGGATTTTGCCTATGAGGTTTCCCGTGCTCTGAAAGCTTGTGAAGGAGCTATTTTGGTGGTAGATGCGGCTCAGGGTATTGAGGCACAGACTATTTCTAACCTCTATCAGGCCATTGAGCAAAACCTGGAAATCATTCCTGTATTGAATAAGATCGACCTTCCGGGAGCTGATCCTGAGAATATTGGTCAGCAGATCGTGGATCTGATCGGGTGTGACTATGAGGATATTCTGCATGTGTCCGGTAAAACCGGAGAGGGTGTGGATGAGTTACTCGAAGAAATTGTGGAGAAGGTACCTGGCCCCAAGCGAGAAGAAGATAAACCACTTCGTGCGCTTATTTTTGATTCGATCTTTAACACCTACCGGGGTTCAATTGCCTACGTTCGCGTAATGGAAGGCGTGCTCAAAAAAGGCGATCTTTTCAAATTCATGTCGAATCATGAAGAGTATTATGCTGAAGAGATCGGTTACCTGAAAATGAAGCAGGAACCCACCAAGGAGCTCCATGCCGGTGAGGTAGGATATGTGATCGGTAGTGTGAAATCACTACAGGATGTGCGTGTGGGTGATACTATCACAAAAGTGGACGATCCTGCAACGGAACCCATACCCGGTTATCAGGAAGCCAAGCCAATGGTGTTCAGTGGGATCTTCCCGACGGATGCGGATGATTTTGAAGACCTCAGGGCTGCCCTTGAGAAATTACAGCTGAATGATGCCTCACTAACCTATGAACCAGAAACCTCAAAAGCACTTGGTTTCGGATTCAGAGCCGGATTCCTGGGGCTGTTGCATATGGAGATTGTTCAGGAGCGCCTGGACCGTGAGTTTGATATCGACATTATTACTACGGTACCCAACGTTCAATACGAAGTGGAACTGGTGGAAGGAAATCGTATTCAGGTGGATAACCCAAGTCAGATGCCGGCGGTTGGAGATATTGAAGCGATCTATGAACCATATATCAAAGCGAGTATCATCACCCCGGCCGATTATATCGGTCCCGTGATGAAACTGTGTCAGGATCGCCGGGGTATTTACGTGAATCAGTTATTCATGCAAAATAATCGCGTTGAAATAACGTATGAACTACCAATGGCGGAAGTGGTCTTTGATTTCTACGACCGACTTAAATCCGGAACGCGTGGATATGCCTCACTGGATTACGAATTTATTGAATACCGAAAAGGCGATCTCGTACGTTTGGATATATTGTTGAACGGAGATCAGGTGGATGCTCTGTCAAGTATCACACACCGGGACAAGGCCTACCACCTTGGTCGGAAAGTTTGTGCAAAATTAAAGGAACTTATTCCTCAGCAACAGTTTGAAGTAGCTGTACAGGCGGCGATCGGAAACCGGGTCATAGCCCGCGATACCGTTCGTGCTATGCGTAAAGATGTTACCGCAAAATGTTATGGTGGTGATATTTCACGAAAACGAAAACTTTTGGAGAAACAAAAGGAAGGTAAAAAACGAATGAAGCAGGTAGGAACTGTGGAAATTCCACAGGAAGCCTTCCTCGCAGTTTTATCCATGGACGAAGACGACAGGTAAAAAATTATGCAGAATTTAATGAAACGTGTATTGTTCTTTTTCATCATGATGGTCATGATCTCAACGGCCGCTCAGGCTCAGTTTGAGGAACCGGTCATCAAAAAGGTCAGTAACGAAGACCGGGCTAAATTTCAGCAGCAGTTCTCAGATATCAAATGGACCGGGCAGGGATTTAACTTTAACGAGCTTGATAGAATGCCGGCGATTGAGATACGTGCGGTACTTCAGAGTGCCTACGGCGACCCCACCCAAACCGTGGAAGATATCATTGAAAAGGACGGATATCTCAGAGACGGTAAATCCATTCAATTTGAATATTGGTTCATCATAGATGGCTACATTCCGATGATGGTGTTGGACCTTGAGGGGCCATTTGATGATGGGCTGGTTTATGTAGGAGCAAGCCGTTATGTGGACCTGATGCCACAGGTTAAGCGTACCTTGACTAAAGAATTAAGGGACGCATCACCAAAAGAATATGTGGATTATTTCTATTCACCGGAAAGAAGTCAGTGGTACAAAGTGTCGTATCTGGCGGGTGAATACAAGAAAGAAGAGATCAAAAAACCTTCACACATTAATACAAAATAGCTTAGAATTTGAAAGACGATAAAACGCCTGAAGATCAGGATAAGAGTTCATACTGGCAAAAAAAGAAGGCGAAGGTAGAGGAAGAAAACAAGAAAGCTAAATCCTGGTTGAGGGAGTGGCTTGATGCGATCCTGTTTGCATTTGTTGCTGCAGCGATCCTAAGGGCATTTTTATTTGGCTCCTACAAGATCCCAACCCCATCAATGGAAAAAACCCTGATGACGGGTGATCTGCTTATCGTATCAAATATAACTTACGGCCCAAGAACACCTATGGCGCTTTGTATTCCGTTTATACAGGGAGCCTGTGTGCCCGGTGTTAAGCTTCCTTGGACCCGCCTTCCGGGATTGAGGGATGTAGAACGGAACGACATTTTTGTCTTCAATGTACCGTGGGAAGTTAAGCCGGTATCACAAAAAACGAATTATATCAAACGGGCTGTGGCTCTTCCGGGTGACACTATGTCTATCAAAGATAAGGTGTTGTACATTAACGGAGAGCGGGAAAAAGAACATGAAGGCCTGCAAAAACACTACGTACTTAAAATGGCCGACCGCATCAGGTTGAGCAGTGCCAAGATGGAATCAGTAGGTGGCGAGCTGGTTGGTTACGACAATAACAGCACCTACATCGTGAATATGACAGATCAGGTGGCAGAGCAGGTCCGTAGCTGGGCAGAGATCGATACGATGTATCTGAATGTGATGGATCCTAATGCCGTTGATCGAAATTACACTCAGAGTCAGGGCGACTTTTCCCGGGCCTTCAATAATCCGGATCAAATGAGAGAGATCGTGGTTCCCTTTGAAGGACAACAGATCGAACTGAACGATGAGAACTGGTTCGTCTATAAAGATATTATCGAGCGTTATGAACGTAACGAACTAAGAAGAGAAGGGGATAAGATCTTCATTAACGGTGAAGAGACCAACACCTATACCATTCAACAGAATTATTATTTCGGAATGGGTGATAACCGCGATAACAGTATGGATTCCCGCTTTTGGGGATTTGTACCTGAAGACCACCTGATTGGGAAAGCCACCATTGTCTGGTTCTCTATCAAGGACTGGGTACCTCAATTTGACCGGGTGTTTACCCTGATTGATTAGAATTTGTCAGGATTTAAGATTTATCCGGTTCACACCAGTTTCAAGCATCCCGTCTACTTCTGTTTCAAGCGTCCCCCTTGGAAAACTGAATTCTGAGTCCTGTTTTCTTTTCTTATAATTTCTTAGCCATGGTCTTACCCTTGGGGGCGCCTTCGCGAATAGCTAACTGCCCGCATCCGGCATCAATGTCATCTCCGCGGCTTCGGCGAACGGTTGCTCTTACATCATTTTTGATGAGCTCGCGCATAAAGTTATCAAGCCGTTCCTCTCTTGCTCGTTTAAGCTCCACACCGGCCACGTTGTTGTACATGATAATATTCACCTTACTGGGTACCCATTTAACGATCTTAGCCAGGTCACGGGCATCCTGAGGACTATCATTGAAATTGTCAAACAGCAGGTATTCGTAAGTGACAGGTTTTTCAGTGGCTCTGTGATAGTATCGGACGGCTTCTTCAAGACTTTCCAGATTCATGGAGCTGTTGATCGGCATGATCTCATCACGCTTTACATCGGTAGGGGCGTGTAGGGAAATGGCTAAGTTAAATTCTTCCTGATCATCTGCCAGCTTTTTGATCTGCTTGGTGAGCCCCACCGTTGATACCGTGATCCGTTTAGGAGATAATTCTATACTCAGCGGGTCAGAAATGATATGAGCGGAATTGACGATAGCCTTGTAATTATGAAGCGGTTCACCCATCCCCATATACACAATATTAGTGATCTTTTTGCCATATTTTTCTTCAGCCAGATCATTGATGTATTGAACCTGATCCACGATCTCACCGTGCGTGAGGTTTCGGAATAATCCCATTTTACCGGTAGCGCAAAAGGCACATCCAAAGACACAACCTACCTGCGAGGATACACAAACGGTTAAGCGCCGAGCGGCTCCATCAGCAAAGAAATCCGGTATCAGAACGGCTTCGATTTTATAATCTTTTCCTTCATCTGTGAGTTGAAACAGAAATTTAATGGTTCCATCCTGCGATTCCTGCTGCTGCACTGGTTTGATCCGGTTGATCGTGGCGATCTCACGCAGTTTTTCTCTGAGATCTTTGGACAGGTTGGTCATATCCTCAAAATCAGACACTCCTTTTTGGTAAAGCCATTGGAAGATCTGATCGGAGCGAAAGCTTTGCAGACCAAGTTCTGAACAAAAGTGATTCAGTTCATCTTTAGTGAGTGCTTTCAGGTCTGTTTTTTGGGTCGTGTCAGTAATAGTCATAGACCCTGAAGATACGGATAAATCCCCCGAACTTCGAGCTGATCAACTAAATGGAAAAGAGTAAAAGATATGAAGATCAGTCGCGTCTGTTTTTCCTGTTTCTGTCATTTTCCTGTTGCCCATGCCGTTGCATAAATTCTTTAAAACGCTGAGCCTGCTCGTCGTTCAGGATCTCGCGGATATCCTGCATATGCACATAAAGGGATTCTTCGATCTCGGCATAGCCTTTGGTAAGTGTGTTAACTAAAGAGTCCCGCATTTGAGGATCGTGATCCTCGTTCATGAGGATATAATTCAGGTAAGAGCGGCGTGTGTCATCCAGTTCCTTTTTAATTGAACGGATCTCTCCAAAATGTTCTCGCCTCAGGTCTGAGATCTTATCAGATTGTTCATCTGATAACCCAAGTTCATTCTTCATAAATTGCTGGGAGCTGTTCTCATCACGGTCATTGCTGCGATGTTTGTGCCAGTTGCGCCCATCGTTATGGTCCATCCATACAGAGACCAGAATCACGGCATTCAAAACCGTCATGACGATCAGCCCTGAAAGTGCCCATTTATATTTTTTTGAGATATCCATGTTATTCTTGTTCAAGATTTTCATAATAATCCAGGTCCAGGACCTGATAGCTGGCCATAAACTCCTCAGCCCAGTCTTCAGTCGTAGTTTCAACCTCAGCTGTTTCGGTTTGAGCCGGTTGGAACTGTATGAGCGATATCAGGTTCAGGGACACCATGGCTAAAACAGCGGCAACGGCTACTTTGAAACCAAATTCAGTTTTGCCATTCAGTTCGTAACGGCCTTCATTCCTGTTTTCTAACCTGGCTGTAAGACGGCTGTAGAAGAATGCATCGGTTTTTGCCGGTTCAAGTTCATCCAGCGACCGCAGTGTTTTCTCCACTTCCTCATGTATGTTCGTTCGTTTTTTCATGATCAGTCTATTTCATTTTGTTGATAGTAGGAATGAAGTTGTTTCTTCAGGTTTTCCTTGGCACGGTGAATCAATGATTCAACGGCCGGTAAGCTGATCTCCATTACATCAGCTACTTCCTGATAACTTAACCCTTCAACCTTTTGAAGAGTGAAGGCTACTTTTTGTTTTTCAGTCAGTTTATCAATTTCATCAAACAGGATCTTAGCCCGTTCTTTGTTTTCAAGTTCAACACCGGGGTGCATGAACTCTGCCTCATCAATGTTGTCATCCGGTTCACTGAACATGCCATTCAAGGCCTGAAAAAAACCGGATCGCTTTTTTCGTTTTCGATACCGGATCAATTCAAGTGATTTTGTCACGGCTATACGATAGATCCATGTGGAAAGAGAGGCATCTTCCCTGAAGTCACCGATCGAGTCAAAAACCTCAATAAATACTTCCTGCGAAACATCTTCTGCATCGTGAGGGTTTCGCAGAAAACCCATACACGTGTTGTAAACACGATCTTTATAATCATTAACCAATGCCCGGAAAGCCGATTCACTTCCTTGGCTAAGTTGTTCTATAAGAGCCGATTCTTCGATCCTTTTTGTGGCTTTATAAGATGTTTGAACTTTTGTTAATGGCATTATAAGAACCAAAAAGTATTAATGAAATGCAGGGAAATTATACCCTGCATTTCAGTAAAACGGTTAGAAGGATCGTCCTTTTCTATTGTTTTTATTCATTCGTTGGCCTTTTTGTTTAGGACCGCGCAATTGTTGCATACTGTCAAACTTAATGCGCTGTTCTTCAGTCAGTATTTCACGAATCTGTTGCTGGTGGCCGGTTCTCATAGCCATCATGGCCGTTCTTAATTCACCGATTTCTTCGATCAAGGCATTTACGGCAGCTTCATCATAATCGTCTGACATTCTAAGCGTGCGCAATTGAGCATTTTTCTCCTGAATGTTATTTCTGAGAGGGATCATCCCTTTTTGACCGTTCAGGTGAATTTTTTCAACTTTAGCTCTTTGCTCGTCAGTGAGGTTGAGCTGAGTCATCATGCGCTGTTGGTTTTGACCTTGTTTGTCACCGCGATTCATCATTTGTCCCTGACAGTCGCCATTAGCTCTATTCTGCATTTTTCTGTTTTGCTGTTGGGCAGAAACGTCAACAGTCAGGCCGATCAATAAAGCTGATAAAATGGATATTTTTAAAATGTTTTTCATGGTGCTCTCCGCATCTAATTATTTGTTCACTTAATTAGATGCCGGAATGGCAATAAACCTTCGGTCTAAAAATGATCAGCAATCCTGAAGGGGGTGATCGCCCTTTAATTCTTTTCTGAGCGAGGGCCATTTTGGGTAGAAAAGGGTCATGTAAGCATAAAACCGATCGTTGTGTAATCTTTCCAAAAGGTGAACCATTTCGTGGACCACCACATACTCCATAAATTCCGGCCGTCTTTTTGCCAGTTCAAGGTTCAGCCATATCCGCTTGTCCCGGATGTTACAAGTGCCCCAACGCGTCTTCATACGTTTTACTCCAAACTCATTGACTTTAACTCCCATCTCGGGTTCCCATTTTGCGATTAGCTTTGGGATTTCTTCCTTCATTTGAGCCCGCAGCCATTCGTTAATTATCTGTTCTCTTTTGATGCGACTTGTCCCAGGCCTGATTTGAAGGGTCATCGTACCGTCATCCTTTAGAAACACTTTTGGAGCCTGTTCTTTAAAAATGATATCCAGTTTAAGAGTATCTCCCCAAACCTGAACCGCGTCACCGGTTTTGAATGTAGGAGTTGGCGCTTCCGGTTTTGTAGAAGTTCGGTTCAGATGTTTTTTTATCCACAAGATCCGGCTTGCCAAGAAATTATATATGAGTGAATCAGGTGCTCTCTTGGGAACCGATACTTTTACTTCCTTTTTTGACGGGTATACCCTCAGATTCAGGTTCTTCACATTTTTACGGTGAACCTGAATCTCTAATCCTGAGACGGTGATCGTTGATCGGCTGTAGGTTTTATAACGCGGCATGAACCAAGGTACTCACTTTAGAAATGACCATCAAAACCTTGAGTTGACCACATTGTTATAAATGGATCCGAAGTTGAACTCAAACCCGATGGACCCACCGTAATTGTAGGAGGTGGCCTGCTGTTTGAGGTTCAGGAGCCGTTCTTCTTCAGTCAGTTCACCGGCTGCCAAACTGATTTGATCATTGATCAGTGAATATCTTCCTGAGAAAAATACAGACAAGCCTTTCATGATCCTCATGTTAACTCTGAAACCCATATTGACGCGGTTTTTGCTGAGGTCATGCATGTAAGCTCCGGCATCTGCCCATCCGTACACACCGCCCCAGGGTTGGGTGAAATCGGCTCGAAAGTTGAGCTCATTTCTCCAGAGAAATTCCTCATCCACATTTAAAATGGTGGTTTCAGAGTAGTTGTAATGGGAGCCTAACAGTCCGTATCTCAGGGTCACTTCCCGCTGGTTGAATTCGTTATATGGGAAGAGGCTATATTCGATGGAAGGAGTGGCTCCGATACTCAGATCAATATTGTTTTGGGTTGAAGATCGCACTCTTGTATATCCGCCAACAGTCCAATGGTCACCCATGCTTTTAGCTATGAGGCCGGTGAAATTCTGGTTTTCTGTGGTAAAGATATCCGTGGATGTTGAGCCGTTATCTTCTTCATTTCTGAAGGTTCGACGATCATAGTTTTGACGATAAGAAAAGTCCAGTTTCCAGTCATTTGTAATTCGTCGTGCATCAAGATTCCCTCCCAGCCAGAAATTATCACGGGATTGTTCTCCGCTAAAACTGGTACTCAGACCAATTTCGAACGTCCAGCTATTCCAGGGGTCATTGATCTCAACCACTTCTTCATCTTCAGAAATGGTGCCGGTAAAATTTACTTTAAGGTCTGAAAACACTCCCCGATCTGTGAGAAAGTGAATCAGTCCAAGTTCGACGTGTTCAACTAACCGGCGCCTCATCATATCATTGGTGTCAGATTGTGGACTAATGAATACGATGGTATGATCTTCATCCGGAGAGTGCCCGGGTGCCATGAAATTAAGGGTATGCTCCCATCCACCGCTCCCTGTTTGTTGAAGGGTAACCAACAGATGGACTTCTGCAACTTCCTGATCCCGAACAAAATTTACATAGTTTATTTCCGATCGAATGAAGCTGCTGCTACAACCTCGGCAATCTAAATATACATTGATGGTTTGTCGTGGACGAGGATCAACATTTTGAGCAAGTATAATCGTAGGGATTAAAAACAGAAATAGTAAAAAGAGATGAGTTAGTTTCAGAGTGTGGGTCAATGATCTGTAGATGGAGCGTTAAAAAATTTTATGCAAAGATAAAGAAGGTGATAATTAAGCTTTGCAAAAAAAGCTAAAATCCACTGCATAAAATTTTGACTATTAATCACGTTCTTACAGCGACTTAACGAAATCCTTATCCTGATAGTATGGACCACAGTTAGAAACAATGAAGAGGTATTTTAGAGGCTAAAGTACCCTTAATGTGAAAGTAAAATCTGAAAGGCACTCATTGCGAGTACAGCAATAGTAACCCAAAGTCCTACTTTTTTGGCTTCACATTTTTCCAGGGCTTCCGGAATGAGGTCCGCAAAAACCATCCAGATCATGGCTCCGGCCGCTAAACCAAGTCCAAAAGGCAGGTATTGTTTGAAAACTTCCACAAACAGAAAGGCAGGAACAGCCATTAAAGGTTGTGGAAGGCTGGAAAAGATACTCCACCAAACCGCTTTTAGAGGAGAGGTTCCTTGCGGTACCATCACGAGGCTGATGGCAAGTCCTTCGGGGATATTATGTATGGCAATGGCTATGGCTATGAAGACCCCAAATTCCATAGTACTTGCAAATGATACACCTACACTAACACCTTCGGCAAAGGAGTGCACGGTCATGATACCCAGGAACATAAGCATCTGCTTACGTTTACCTCCAATCAGGTCTTTGACGCCAACCTCTCCACGATTTTCCATCCATTTGTGAGCAACTACTACCAGGACTACTCCGGCAGCCATACCGGCAACGGTCATCCATTCACTCACGTTGTATCCTTCCATGATAAGACTAAAACTGGCTGCCAGCATTAAGCCCGATGCTGCTGCATTAGACTTACCTAAAAGTGAAGGTGAAATATCTTTGATGAAAAAAAATGGTACAGCTCCAAGTCCTGTTGTAACAGCCGTCAACAAAGAATACAAAAAAACCTGAGTTATAGGTGCAGAAAGAAATTCTAATTCCATGAATGCCAAAATTAAGATGAGCTGCGATAATAGGTATAATGCTTTTTATACGCTAACTAAATAAGACGCCACAATTCCGAAACTCATCCCTAGTAAATAGTGAAGAAATATCTCTCAAAATTCACACATAATTCAATAACTTTTGTTTTTCTTATAACCTATAATTTTGACATCTAATAAATATTGAAATCTACAGAAACTAACATGTACTCTTTTAAAAACAGTATTCTATTCATTTTGATCTTAGCCGTTACAACCGGTCTAAATGGGGTCAATGCTCAGGGTGATCCTGACATTACAGATAAAACTGAGGAACTCAGGCAAAAACTAAAAAGTGAATCGTTTAATATGGGGGCGCTGATCCTGACGCAAGCTAACTTTGCCTTTGATAAAGATGCAGACGCAGGAACCAGGGGGTTTACAGTTCCTCAGGTACGGTTTATACTAAGTGGTAACCTTGATGGTGGTTTCAGCTACAAGATACAAGCCGATTTTTCCGATCAGTTTACCTTGCTGGATGCTGAGATCGGGTATGAGCTATCTGAAAAAGCAATGGTTATAGTAGGGTCACAGCAACCGGGGATCAGTGCTGAGTATTTAACGGCGCCTCATAAGATCGATTTCTACACCCGTTCCTATCCGGTGGTTGCCCTTGCACAAGAGCGTGATTTTGGAATTCGTTTGGCAGGTGACTTGAGCGATGTCGTTAACTACAGTGTAGGAATGTTTAATGGAAACGGGCTGGCTCCAAATAATAACAATAACTTTTATTATGTGGGAAGATTAGGGTTTGCAGCTGATAAAAGTGAAACCGGTCAAGTTGAAGGTGGTGTCAACCTTTCTTACGGTGAGATGACTAATACAGAAATTGCGGGTGGAGTTCTTCCAAATATAGATGGAGACCGTTTTACCTATGGTGGTGATGTTCGCTATGAGGATGACACCCTGATCCTCTCAGCTGAAGTATTAGCAGCACACCTCGAATACACAGGGTTTACCGAATCGGATAATGTATATGGATTCCATGTAACAGGTGGCTATAAATTCGATCAAAGATCAACAGTTTTAGCGCGTTATGAGACATTGCAATCAGATCTTCTGGGAGCAGGAATTGATAGGGATAGAGTACTAATTGGATATAAGGGAAGCCCAACCACTGAAACCGGATTTCGCATCAATTACCTGATGCCTTTGAACAATAACACGGAATTCAAAGATCACGGCATGGTGATGACCATGCATATTGGGTTCTGATCAATGAAATATTTATCACATTTCAATTAAATAAAAATAGCCTCTGCTGAAGAGGCTATTTTTCTATTTATACTGTTTGTGAATTAAATACCCTTTTTAGGAAACGGTATCATTCCTGTTGTGTTTCTTTTTTCCAGTCAACAACTCTGATCAGAATATAAACACCTATCAGAACCATTGGAATACTGAGTACCTGTCCCATGTTTATAGGCCATTCGGCTGCGAAATCAGCCTGTGGAATTTTGGTGTATTCCAGGAAGAACCGTCCTGAAAACAGCAGTACCAGGAAAGTGCCAAAGAGTGAGCCTTCAGGCGGTGCATTTTTGTAGGATTTGTAGATCCACCAAAGTACAGCAAATACCGCAATACATAGCAAGGCTTCATACAGCATGGTTGGGTGGCGGGGAACCATGCCTAAAGGTCCTGGAAGATTTGTGAAGATGATGCCCCAGGGTGCATCTGTCTCATGTCCATATATCTCTGAGTTAAAGAAATTACCGGTACGGATAAAAGCCCCGCCAATAGCCGTTGGGATCACCACGCGGTCGGCCAGCCACCAAAAGCTCATTTTCGGAGTTTTTTTGGCCAGATAATACATTGCCAGGACAATACCAATAGCGGCACCATGACTGGCTAATCCTCCGTTCCAGACCGCTAACACCTGATCAAGATTGCGTAAATAATAGGAGGGGTCGTAGAAGATCACGTGGCCTAAACGGGCTCCGATCACGGTTCCTACCAGGATCCAGGTGAGGATGCTTTCCATTTCCTCAACTTTGCGGCCGGCGTCTTTCCATAATTTGACGCCAAACATATAACCGGAAACGAAGGCACCGGCAAAAAGGAGACCATACCAGCGGGGAGCGATCGGACCTAATGAAAAGATCTCGGGATCAATACCCCAGGTTAAATTATCAAGTAGTGCAAGTATCATAAAATTGATTGAATGGAAATTTATGACCTGAAAATAAGAAGCTGTGTATCATAAAAAAATTCAATTCAAAGATAGTCTAATTTGTTAACCTCCGAAGTTTTCAGCTTCAGGAGTTTAGTAATGGATGGCTTCGCCTTCACTTAGGACTAGTAGCTTGTCTTGGATTAATTACACACCTGCTGTATAGTTACCTGTAAGTGGAGGCACAGCCTCCGGTGGCTTATACTTTGAAGCAGGATGCTTCAAAGATCCTTATTAAGATTTGGGATGTAGGTTCATATTCATATCTGTATAAAACTATATTGGTTTTGTTTTGGGAAAAGGTTGGTATGGCTAAAAAATCCTTGACAGGAATACGTAAAATTCTAAATTGAAACCATGGGAGGGTACAAAATACATAATCAGCATCAGGCTCATTTCATTACTTATTCTGTCGTTGATTGGATCGATGTGTTTGTGAGGCCGATCTATAAAGAAGTGGTGGTAGAAAGTCTAAAGTTTTGTCAGAAGAATAAAGGACTAAAAATTCACGGATGGTGCTTAATGACAAATCACATTCATTTGATAATTAGTGCTGAAGACGGGGCAAGTTTATCGGGAATTCTTAGGGATATGAAACGACATACCGCCAAAACCATACTTGATGATTTGCATAACAACCGGAAAGAAAGCAGAAGGAAATGGATGCTATGGATGTTCAGGCAAGCCGGTAGTTATAGCAGGAATAATGAGAATTTTCAGTTCTGGCAACATGACAATCGTCCAATGGAAGTCAGATCCCAAAAGTTCTTTACTCAAAAAATGAATTACATACATCATAACCCCGTCAAAGAAGGACTATGTTATCAACCGCAGGATTATCCCTACAGCAGTGCAGGGTGGTATATGGATAAAAAAGGCCTGATAGAAATTGATGAGCTATTGATTTAGAATCTAAACTCTGCACACTCTTTTATTCGAAATCTCCGAAGTTTTCAGCTTCAGGAGTAAGCACCGGAAGGCTTCGCCTTCCGTTAGGGCAACCGCTTAAACATTAGAATGACATACCTAAACTGTTTTACTTCCTAAAAGTAGAGGCATAGCATCCTGTAGCTTATAATCTGAAGCAGGATGCTTCAAAGATGTTGTTAAGAAGAGAGAGTAAATAGAATTAATAAAAAATGGGGTTGTACCGAAAATTTAGCAGATTTTCGTCCCTCATTTATTTGTTCAAATGCCTATACTTGCCATAAAGATCAATAGTGAATTAACAGGTGTATTTTGCAACAAGATCGAAGGTTTGTAAGACCAAGAAGGCAATTGGTTGAGCACTTAAAAGAGAAGGGGATTAAAGATCCAAAGGTTCTTGCAGCTATAGGAAAGATCCCCCGCCATAAACTCATTGACACGGCTTTGTATGCTAAAGCTTACAAGGATACGGCCCTGCCTATAGGGATGGGGCAAACGATCTCTCAACCGTTTACGGTTGCGGCTCAAACTGAATTACTGGCTATTGAACCCGGAGATAAAATTCTGGAGATTGGGACCGGTTCAGGGTATCAGTGCATGGTGTTGTGTGAAATGGGGGCCGAAGTGTATAGTGTGGAACGGCATAAGGATCTTTATCACCGGGCTAAAGAGTCACTCAAAGATCTTGGGTACAATGCTATGCTGAAAGTGGGAGACGGGACCCTTGGCTGGTCAACCTATGCACCTTATGATGGTATAGTGGTAACTGCCGGCGCCCCGGTTGTGCCGGATGACCTGGTTCAGCAGCTGAATATTGGAGGACGGCTGGTTATACCGGTTGGGGACGATGAAAAACAGATGATGTTGCGTATTACCCGGGTAGGTGAAAATGACTATGAGCGAGAAGAACTGGCCGATTTCAAGTTTGTACCTCTCATCGGGGAAAAAGGGTGGGGAGAATAGATTTGGATGATCAAAAGGCAAACCGATCTGAAGATAT
The DNA here is from genome assembly GCA_021767245.1 of Balneolaceae bacterium. GTDB lineage: Bacteria > Bacteroidota > Rhodothermia > Balneolales > Balneolaceae > Gracilimonas. The sequence goes on along the minus strand of JAASTO010000014.1, from coordinate 6,316 downwards.
CACAACTTTAAAAGAAGCTCCATTTTTAGCCCTGAAGGGTTTTTTAATGGGTTCTGCGGATATCGTACCCGGTGTAAGTGGTGGGACCATGGCACTGATCGTGGGCATATACGAGCGCTTGCTTAATGCGATAAAGAGCGTAAATGTCAGATTCATAAAATTATTCTTCAGGCTGAAGTGGAAAGAGGCATTCAATGAAATCCACCTGTTGTTCTTGGTATTTTTATTTGCCGGAATATTTGCAGCACTTGGGTTCTTCACAAAAGTGGTACCCTTGCAGGTCTATATGTTTACTCATCCGGAGATCGTATTTGGACTTTTCTTTGGGCTGATCCTCGGGTCGATCTATATCCTGATCAAAGCCCTTGAGCGATTTACAAAAGCTGAAGTCGTAGCATTGATACTCGGAGTAGCATTTGGCATCTGGATCGTTTCCCTGGTGCCGGCTGATACTCCCGAACATCCGGCGTTTGTGTTTTTAAGTGGATCCATCGCGATCTGTGCGATGATACTGCCAGGAATCTCAGGTTCATACCTCCTACTAATCATGAGAAAATATGACTACCTGCTATCTCAGATCGGAATGTTGGGGGGAGTTGAGACCATGGATGGACTGATCGGACTGCTTCCTTTTATTTTAGGAGCGGTGGTTGGTCTTGCCCTGTTCTCACGGTTTCTTTCCTGGTTGTTATCAAAATATCATCCACAGACCATTGCAGTACTGATTGGTTTTCTGATCGGTTCATTATATGTGATCTGGCCCTATCAGCATAGAGAATATGTGCAAAAAGTGAGCGTATCAGATGTGGTGTATATGGATGACCCGATCGTTCAGGAACTGAAAAGTGAACCGCCAAACGAAAACCTGCCGGAGTATAAAAGACTGGGAGATATAAAAAATGCGGATTCTACATTTGATGAAATGAAGCAGGTTGAGATCCAGACGGTCAAAAACAAAATGATCAGATCTGAGCCTTTCATACCTGGGTGGGTCGGTTCAAAAGAAGGCGATTCTCCAAATGTTTGGGGTGGTGTCATTGGTATTTTGATTGGTATAGTGCTGGTAGGAGGCCTAGAGCGTCTACGTGACAAGTAAAAACCTTCAGGTTTGTTCAAGTAATTTTACAACAAGTACGATAATGGTTTGTAAGATTATCAGTGACTGATATATTTTAAGGTATAACGTAAATCCAAAATGGGAGTCCATATGAATATCAAACGAGTGCTAATACCAACTGACCTGTCCGAAAAATCCAATGCTGCTCTGGCCTCGGCCGATCTCTTCATTGATTCCTTTGATTGTATGGTTGACCTGATGCATGTCATACCACTGTCAAAATATCTGGGAGACAGTTTTGATAAGATCGGGGTACCATTGAATATGAATAAGGATGTGTATCCCAAGCTCATAGAAAATCAGCGTAAAGAACTTAGTGCATTTGCCAACAAACATATAAAAAAGAAAGAAAACCGCGGTGAGTATATCGTAACGATCGATAGAAAGCCTTCCGATTCCATATTGAATCAAATTGAAAAAGGAAATTATGATCTTGTGATGATGAGTGCGAGGGGGGCACATTTCGCGGACTTCTTCCATGGTAGTGCGACAGATAAAGTTATTCGTCGATCGAAAACACCGGTGTTGACCGTCTCCGAAACAATGTTAATGGATGAAATCAATACCATAGTGGTTCCATGTGATTTTTCTGAGCATTCGCTGGCAGCTATCCCGATGGCATTCGACCTGGCTTTAAAATTTGGGTCAAAAATAGAGCTTCTGAATGTGATTGAGATGTACTCTCATGATATTCATGGCATTGAACCTACGACTTTCGGGATCGATGAAAAAGCCGTTTATGGTGGAATCAAAAGCAGACTCAAATCCTATTTTGCTGACCATGAGGATCATGATCTTAGTGTAGTTGACGGCGATGAGCTGTATAAGGATACCCTGGTGCAGGCCAAAAAAGGGAAGCAGGTGTCTGTATCATTGGAAACCAAAGTGTTAAAGTCGATCGCCGCACATCACGAGATCGTAGATTACTCAAACGAAAATGCCGACCTGGTGATCATGAGTACACATGGTCGCTCCGGATTATCCAGAATGTTGCTGGGTTCCACGACCGAACAGGTTATCCAGCATCTCAATAAACCACAGATCACTATTAAGCCGAATCTCAAAAAATAACCTGATTCGCGGCTGAAAATCTTCATTCAACCTTCACAGATTTCTGTTAGGTTCACGTAACAGCTAATCAACATGGAGGTTGAAATGAAAGCCCGTCATATTTTAGTTCCAACTGATTTTTCTGAAGCTTCACTGGAAGCGTTGAAGATGGCTGCTAAGTTTGTAGAATGGTATGGCAGTACGGTTGACCTGATCCATGTCATTCCACTCATCAGTTATTACGATGAAAGTATGCAACATCTTGGGGTGCCATTTGATATGGAAAAAGACATCTATCCTAAGGTAATGAAACAAACCAGCGAGCAGCTCCATGATTTGGCTGAGGAATACATTCCTAAAGAGCATCGCGGACAACTGATCAATATGGTAGGCCGAAAACCGGCTCAGGTTATTGCTGAACAGGGAAACAAAAGTCAGTATGATCTGATCATAATGGCTAACAGAGGGGGGCACAAGACCGATGACATCCGAAGTGGTATAACCGAAAAAGTGATCCGATATTCTGAAAAACCCGTCTTATCGATCGATAAAGCCTTCGATGCAAATTCAATTCATGAGATCCTGGTGCCTGTAGATGGATCTGACGAGTCTGCCAAACCATTGGTAGAAGCTTACGAACTGGCTAAAACATTCAATGCCAAGATCGTGCTCATGCATATTATTGAGCCCTACACCCTAGGCATGGAAGTAATGCCAATGACCATAGATGATGATAAGGATGTATATGAGTCACTGATCGAAAATATCAGTTACTATTTTGATGACAATCCTGAACTTGAACTCAGTATCAAGAGAAACGAGGTTGATTTTGAGGACTACCTTGTAAAAGGTGATGAAGATTTCTCTGAAGGAGTGAAAGTATTGAGTATCGTTAAAAAAGGCTTCTCAGCACACACAGAGATTACGGATTATGCTCACGAGAATTCTGATCTTGTGGTGATGAGTACACATGGTCGAACTGGGATAGCAAGAGTACTGCTGGGTTCCACAACAGCCATTGTTGCCCAGCATCTTGAGAAACCACTAATGACCTTAAGACCCGGTTAACCTCCGGTTGATATAGATAGAAGTAGAAGCCCGTGTTTGGAAACATGCACGGGTTTTTTTATGGTAGTTTGAATGATTAAAAAATTCTGTAAGAAAAAGAGGTGAGAATAATTTAACATGTCATTAGAAAAAATGACGTTGGTAAGGGTATGTGCAATGCTGAGACGCTTGTTTAAACAGCCAATAATTAGTTAGAATCTGTTAGGGGATTCAAGGAATCAAAGCTATGAAGGAGTTAATGACGGAAGTAGTTATCCATGCCGACACCGGTGTGGTATGGGAAATACTGACGGATGTTGAAGAATATTCCGGTTGGAATCCGTTCATCAGTAGAGTTGCCGGCAAAGTAAAGGAAGATGAGGATCTCGAAGTTCTTGTAAAGTTGGAAGAAGGAAGACAGACCTTTTATCCTAAAGTAACCAAGGTTGATTATCTACACGAGATCCGGTTAAAAAAAGGGTTCCAAATACCCTGGATTTTTACTCTTGAAATAGTTGCCGAGCTTCATTTTCTGAGTAAAGACAGTTGTGTCCTGAGGCAGAAATGCAAGGCTTCGGGTGTGCTGACACCTATTATATGGAGAAAATTCGCCCAACCATTTAAATCCGGCTTTGAACAAATGAATCAAAAACTAAAAAAGAGAGCGGAAGCCTTTGCCATCAAAAATAGGGCCATTAACATTACACGTATTTTGGGCAACGGTATCGCTAAAGTATCATGACCTTAACATCCACTAATGGGCACTGGCAGAAGTAAATCTCTCCACGGAATTTTCGTAGGGTTCCAAAGTTCTTAGGTAGTCGTAAATAGAACCAAGATCCTCTTCAGTCATACCGCTGTACATCTTCCAGGGCATCAAAGTCTGGAATTCCCCCAGCTTTACTTGCGCCAGTGAATGGGAAGAATCTGCATATTGTTTGAAGCGACCGATGAATGCTTCCTTAGTCATATTCTTCAATCCTGTTTCGTGAGGAGTGAGATTTGGAGTGCGAACTACGCTTCCATCCGGGAATTTGAACTCTCTTCCGCCTCCACCCAGAGGCCCCACATATTTACCCTTTTCAAAACGGGTGTGGCAGTCAAAATAAGCAGCAGCGGTCGTCATGTATTTTCCGTAGGCGATACGATCTGTGACCGGTGGGCGTTCCGTAAATTGAGGCTCGGTCGGCATGGTTCGCATGATCAGACTAACCGGAAAATCTGCTTTAGATTTAGGATGATCCGTCTTTACGGGTTCAAGCGTTCTCAGATAGGCAATAACGGCTTCAACATCCCTGGGATCGATCTTACCGAAACTGTGATAAGGCATGACAGGAAAAATGGGATCTCCATCTTTTTTTATGCCCGTGGTGATCAGGTGAAACAACTCACCATCGGTCCAGTCTCCCACTCCATACGGCGTTATGTTTGCGGAAATGAAGGTGCCCGGGAATTCCATTGACTGATCGAATACATCTCCGCCTACAAATTCAGTACCCGGCATTGGTGGACCGGAAAACAAAGAAAAATCACGCTGTGAATGGCAGTCGGCACACATCATTACGTGGTAAGACAGATACCGACCACGGTCAATGTTTTCTTTGGTAAGCGACACTTCGAGCTCCGGTGCCTCACCGGCATTTGGCAATGCAATTGAGACATACGTCAGAACTGACATCAAAACCAGAAACAAAACCCCTAAGACATAGATCGGATATTTAATGAATTTATTTAACCTCATAGTACACGAACCCTTTTTTGTTTTGTACAAATGTAACAGAGGACGGTTAGCTATAAAATGTGAATAGCACGGTAAAACCTTAGAATTTCGGAACTGTCAGGTACTGCGAACCCGGGAAGGGGAATGGCCAAGATGCTTCTTGATGTAATAGCTAAAATACTCAGGAGAGGTAAATCCCATTTCGTAACTGATCTCTTTAACAGACTTGTCTGTGAATTTGAGGGCGTGCCGTGAACGCATGGTCAGTTGTTCATCAATGAGACTTTTTGCGTTAACTCCCAATACCTCTTTAACACATTCATTCAGGTACTTATCCGAAATATTCAGTTCACTGGCATATTCACTCACCTCATGAAGTTTTGAGATCTTTTGGTCGATACATTTTTTGAATTTATAAACCAGTGAGGCTTTGGAATTAGACTCAGATATGACGGATCGAATATTGCACTTTCCATCACAATAAATGAAGAAGGTTTTTAACAGGGCTAGGAGTGCTTCTTCTCTGTGGTTCAGATGTGTACTGATCAGTTCATCTATCATTTCCAGAATGGACTGAATCCGAATTTCGATACCTGGTGAGAGATGGATCTTGGGAATCTCTTTAGAGTTGAAAAGCCTGACCTGATTTATATGCAGATCTCGAAAAGTAGGTTGATCCAGGATCTTTTTTGGGAGATTAAGCACATAGCCTGAGGATGATCCGGTTTCCTGTCTTACAATTTGCCAATTGTGTTCAGGAGACAGAAAAAAGATAGAGTTTATCATATCTGTATATCGGATTCCATTGATCTCAATATGATCCACCTCAGTTTTGATCCAGCAGATGGCAAAACAATTCTCATTGATCGCTGTGGTATGCTTATTCAGTATAGGTGATATGTTAAGGCAGCTTAAGTCCATGTCCGAAAACCGTTTATTTATATAATCGGATTTTTGTCAAATAAGCAATTCTATTTTGAAATGAGCAAAAATTCCAAATGGGTATTCGGAATAATCCTAAGTTTTTGAGATCAATATTAGCTTAGAAAAGATGATACTGAAGAAGTTGTTACCAAATCATATTAGGTAACACAATCATGTGGTATTAAGAAAAAAATGATAGTGCTTTCTTATTGTTAACCATTTATCAAAGAGGAAAGCCGATGTCACAAAGTCTACAAAGGTTCTTAATATTAACTTTAGTTGTTGGACTCGCCGTAACTGTATCCGGGTGCAGTCAGGGCATGTTACTCATTCAGGGAGAAAATGGAAGTGTTGAAGTTCGAAAAACTCAGGAAAGACCCCAACGGGATTGGGGCAGATCCTTTAAGAAGATCCCACCCGGACATTTACCACCACCCGGATCATGCAGAATATGGCTT
>JAASTO010000013.1 GCA_021767245.1 Balneolaceae bacterium | reverse complement strand
TGCTGGGTAGGCTTAGGTCAGCGTCATAAATTAGGCCTGGCTTTCAACGAGATGGTTCGAAACGGCGAACTGAAAGCACCGGTGGTTATTGGTCGTGACCATTTAGATTCCGGTTCTGTAGCTAGCCCCAACCGTGAAACCGAAGGGATGAAAGACGGCTCTGATGCTGTTTCCGACTGGCCGATCTTGAATGCATTACTGAATACTTCTTCAGGAGCAACATGGGTTTCCTTCCACCACGGAGGCGGAGTGGGTATGGGCTTCTCTCAGCATGCCGGTCTCGTTATTGTGTGTGACGGAACCGAAGATGCCGACCGACGATTGGAGCGTGTGCTTTGGAATGATCCGGCTAGCGGTGTAATGCGCCATGCCGATGCGGGGTATGATATTGCTATGGATTGTGCGAAGGAGCATCAGTTAAAACTTCCGTTTTTGAAATAAATACATTGCCATGTTGGGGTGTATCGCGACACGCCCCAATGTGAAAATCTGGTCAAATAAATCGAATTGAACATGTCTAACCTTCTTATTCAAAACATATCACAAATTGCCACGCCTAAACCTGGAGTGGTACGGGGTAAAGGTCTCAGAGATCTTACTATTCACAAAAATGCTGCCATCTACATTGTAGATGGTTTCATTGTGGCTGTTGGTTCGCTTCATGATGTTTTGGAAAAAGTAGAAGGGCACCCTGACATTCTGGATGCCGAAGGTAAAGCTGCGGTTCCCGGTTTTGTTGACTCACATTCACACCTGGTTTTTGGAGGGAATCGGGCGGATGAATTTGCTATGCGTTCGGCCGGGATGAGTTATGAGGAAATTGCTGAACGGGGTGGAGGTATCGTATCCACTGTAGAGTCTACCCGAAAAGCTTCAAAGGAGGAATTGAAGAATCTGGGTCGAATTCGTTTGCAAAAAGCCCTGAAGCAGGGAATTACAACCATGGAGGTCAAAAGTGGATACGGATTGGATCTGGAAACAGAACGCAAGATGCTGGAAGTGATCAATGAGTTGAAGCAGGAACAGCCGATCGAACTTACAGCTACCTTTCTGGGAGCTCATGCCGTTCCAAAAGATCTCAGCAAGGAGGAATATCTGGATCAGGTTCTGGAGATGATCCCTGAAGTTGCAGGCCTTGCAGAGTATTGTGATGTGTTTTGTGAAAAAGGATATTTCACGGTTGATGAAACCCGGAAGGTATTTGAAAAAGGCCTTCAATATGGACTGAAACCAAAACTTCACACCAATCAGTTCAATGATATTGGCGGGGTGGAAATAGCATTGGAACTTGGGGCAGTTTCTGTGGATCATCTTGAGGTTTTGTCTGATGAGGATATAAAAATGATCGCAGCTACTGAAACCGTTGCCACGGTATTACCGGGGGTATCTTATTTCCTAAATATTCCCTATTCACCGGCGCGAAAATTATTAGATGCTGGAGCTTTGGTCGCTTTAGCAACGGATTTCAATCCCGGTTCATCCATGACCATTTCGATGCAGTTACTGATGAGCATGGCTTGTACAAAAATGGGAATGTCGGTGGAAGAGGCTCTGAGCTGTGCCACTCAAAATGGAGCAAAGGCATTGGTAAAAGAAAAGATCGGTTGCATAAGCCGGGGTTATCAGGCAGATATATTGTTATTGGATACAGACAATTATAACGATCTTGCCTACTTTTTTGGAGAAAATCATGTGCATACAGTTATTAAAAAAGGGAAAGTAGAATGGGCATCGAGAGGATAAAAGAGCACTTACAGCCGGTCAAGGATAAGCTAAAGAATATGCGTTCTCATGATAAACGCGACCATTGGGTGGTGAATGAAATTGGGTTTGATGATGCAGAATACTACAAGACTGACCACATACTCATCGGATGCCCTCAACATGAAGGTGTAAAGCGTAATAATGGAAGAATTGGTGCGGCAGAGGCTCCGGATAAGATCAGGGAACAACTCTATAAATTACAGATGCCGGAAAATTCCGGTATTCGGATCTTTGATGCGGGTAATATCAAAACAGACATCTTTAATAATATTGCCGAGGATGATATCCTTGATGATGAAGAGTCTTCAGATGCCCTTGATCGGATTCATGATGCCCTCACCCGAGCGGTAGAGACCTTTCTCAGAGACGGAAAGAATGTGATCGTTTTAGGCGGTGGAAATGATATCTCATTTGCCGATGTAAGGGCACTGTCGAATACCATTGGAGAATGTTCGGTCATTAATGTGGATGCCCACCTTGATATGCGTATAGCCGATGAGATGACGAGTGGTACTCCATACAGAAAACTGGTTGAGGGCAATTATCTAAAACCGGGTAATTTTTATGAATTTGGTATCCGTAGGGAGAGCAATTCTAAACAATATCTTGAAGATGCCGAAAAGCAGGGAACCCATACGTATTATCTTCCGGATATTCTAAAGGAAGGTGCCTCTGCGTCTTTTAAGAAAGTATTAAGCAGTATCGGTGATAGTCCGTTCTTTTTTGGATTAGATATGGATGTGATTCAGGCTGCTGATGCCCCGGGAACCAGTGCATCTTCACCCATGGGACTTTCAGGCAGGGAAGTGATCGATATGGTGTATCAAGCTCGTCAAAAGGAAAATATGAAGATCCTTGAGATCACCGAAACAAATCCTACTTATGATATTGATAACCGAACGGTAAAACTGGTGGCTCAGATCATTTACGGGTATCTGCTTGGGTAAGCGTTGCTATTTGATAAGCATCATCTTCCTGGTGATGGTCTGCTCATTAGTTTGCAATCGATACATATACAGCCCACTGGTGAGATTATCTCCATTAAATGGAACCGTGTATGTTCCGGCAGCTTGACGGCCGTTAATTATCTGAGCGACTTCCTGACCCAAACTATTGAATATGGTCAGTGTGACCTCAGCAGGTTCTGTCAATGAGTAAGTTATTTGTGTGGTGGGGTTAAAAGGATTAGGATAATTTTGATTTAGTGAGATCTCTGTTGGCAAGGTTTTATCATTGCCCATACTTGTGGAAACAGCGCCATCCAGGTAAGGTTCTAAAAGCGCCATTTGTGGCTTGTCATCACCATTACTGTAAGGTTCTATTGAGAGAAAATAGCTGTTACCCCACCACGGACCGGCAGCCCACCAGGTCCAGGCCATATAAACATCCTTATTGTCTTCCAGATATTCCAGCATGTCTGTAATGGCTGCATTACAGGTAGAATTGGAGGCTGCACCAAATTCAGCCAGGAAACCAACCCTGTCATGTTCTCTCAGCCATTCTGTAAATCCCTCAAGGCGCTGAGAACCAATGGTAGAATTCACGCAGGTTTGAGAGCTTCCAGAAGAATTACTATCCAGGTATTGATGAACCTCAAATGCTATGTTATCTATAGGATCAGTGATCTCGAGCATGGCCTGAGCATTTGGGGTGCCGTACCAGTTATCATTCCATGAATGAGCGCCGGTCCACCCGTTACCGGGTACGGTGATCAGGTTTTCGGCACCTGTCTCCCGAATTGCAGCGATCGCAGCATTGGCATTATCTTTCCATACCTCGGTCGACATATCGTGCGGTTCATTCACTAAACCGAACATCACGTTGGGATTATCCTTATACACCTCAGCTACTTTTGCCCAGAAATCAGCAAAGGCGTCTCTGGGAACACCGCCTTGACCGACAATCTCACCGTAATATCTTGAATAGTTGTGAGGATTGAGTAAGACATAGGCTCCCTTAGAGGTTGCATAGTTCACAATACTGTTCATCCGGGAAAGTTCTGTTTGATGAAGTTCAGCGAATTGCTCTCGTTGCAATCGCTCCCACCTGAAACCGATTCTGAATACATTCATACCTTTATCCGTGAAATAATCTATCTCTTCCTCGTTGGGATAGATATAATCAGATCCATAATTTCCGGGTAAATTTCCCTCACCGAATTCAGCTCCAGCCAGATTCACTCCTTTCAAAAATTCAGATTTCTGAGCTTGAATATCGTTTATTAAAGTCAGGGATAACAGAGCAGTAACAAGTATGAGCCTAAACAAAGAAAAGAACCCTCTTATATAAGACATAAATTTTGCTTTACAGATTTATGGGAGAAAGGGGTGTGCAGTGGCCACGTTGTTAAGCAGGGGCTCAATTACACACCAAACTACAAAGCATTAAATTACATCGAGAGGTGAAAGTTCCTCTTTCTAATGTTAGAAAAAGAAAGAGGCAGTTTCAGAATAGGTCAAAAAACGAATTAAGGTTTAATCCCAGTTAACGGTAGTACCTACATCTTCCCCGTCAACGACGATCCTTTTGAGATTGCCATTTTTGTTCATGTTGAACACGATGATCGGGGTCTTGTTCTCACGGCATAAAGTAAATGCCGTCAGGTCCATAACAGAAAGGCGACGTTTAAGGACTTCATCACCTGTAATTTGGTCAAATTTCGTGGCATCCCCGTTTTTTTCAGGATCAGAATCAAAGATCCCATCAACGCGGGTGCCTTTCAGGATCACATCGGCTTCGATCTCGATGGCACGGAGGGAGCCGGCTGTATCTGTAGTGAAATAAGGATTCCCGGTTCCGGCTCCAAATATAACCACACGGCCTTTTTCGAGGTGACGAACTGCTCGACGGCGAATGTAGGGTTCAGCGATCGCTTCCATTCGAATGGCACTCATAAGGCGAGTCTGAACACCGATCTGTTCGAGGGCATCCTGCAGGGCCATACTGTTGATCATAGTGGCAAGCATCCCCATGTAATCCCCCTGAACGCGGTCCATACCCTGGGTAGCTCCTTTAACTCCACGAAAAATGTTTCCACCTCCAATAACGATAGAAACCTGAACTCCGGCTTCCTGAATGGATTGGATCTCTTTAGCGTATGTGCTCAGGATATCGGCATCAATTCCATGCCCTTGTTCACCTAATAGTGCTTCGCCGCTGAGTTTAAGAAGTACTCGGTTGTATTTATTTCCCACGTTATTCTCGAATTTGAAATTATAAGACAAAAAAAAGGCTGCCATTTCTGACAGCCTTAAGGTAAAAAAAATTAATTAAGCGTTTTCGCCAAGTTGAAGTCGGCTGAACGCTTTAACGAGAGGCGCACCGTTCTGTTCCAGATACTCTTTCACAGAAACACTGTTGTCCTTCACGAATTTTTGCTCAAGCAGTACGCGTTCTTCGTAGAAACGACGCAGTTTACCTTTGGCAGCCTGCTCAGCGATGTGTTCAGGTTTTCCTTCGTTCAGCAGCTGCTCTTTAGCGATCTCAAGCTCTTTTTCAACCAAAGATGAGTCAACACCATCGCGGGTAACAGAAAGAGGCTTCATAGCCGCAACCTGCATAGCCACGTCTTTTCCGATCTCATCGTCAGTAAGGTCGCCGTCAAATTCAGCCAGTACACCTAATTGGTTACCCGGGTGAATGTAAGAGATCAGAGTTCCATCAGTAGTCATTAATACCACATTATTGATCTCGATTTTCTCACCGATCTTACCAACCATTTCTTCGAGATGTTTTTCGATGGTAAGGCCGTCAACTTCTACTTTAAGCAGATCGTCAGCGTTGTCGATGTCGTTATCAAACGCAGCGTTAAGGAAAGTTTCAGCATCTTCCTGAAATTCTTCGTTTCTGGCTACGAAATCAGTTTCACAGTTGATCTCGATTAGAGCAGCTTTTTTCTTGTCGTCGCTGATGCGGCTCAGGATCAATCCCTGATTGGCTTCACGGTCAGCTCTTTTTTCGGAAACTTGCTGTCCTTTCTTGCGCAGATATTCAACCGCCTGGTCGAAATCACCATCTGCTTCGGCGAGGGCTTTCTTACAATCCATCATGCCCGCCCCGGTCATGTCTCTAAGTTTTTTTACGTCAGCAGCAGAAATACTCATTTTCTGAATAGTATTTTAAAAGTTGAGATTATTCTTCTTCGTCATTGCTGTCTGCATCTGCCTTGGCATCTGCGTTGTCAGCTTTATCTTTCTTCTTGTCGCCTTTTGGCTTGCGACGAGAACGTAATTTGTTTCCTTTGGCAGCATCTTTGACATCCACTTCGTCATCGCTATCACCTTTGGCGTCAGCAGCTGCCTGTTCCATAACATCTTCTTCCTGTTGTGCTTCTCTCTCAGCATTACCTTCAATAATGGCATCTGCGATCTGAGTCGTCACAAGCTGAATAGTTCTTGCAGAGTCATCATTACATGGAATGATGTAATCAGGTACATCCGGGTCACTGTTGGTATCTACCATGGCGATGATCGGGATATGAAGCTTAATGGCTTCATTCACGGCAAGGTGTTCTTTAATGATATCAACCACAAAGATGGCACCTGGCAGGCGACCCATATTCTTGATACCACCCAGGGCATCATTCAGTTTATCCTGCTCTCTCTGAAGCATCAGACCTTCTTTCTTGGTCAACTCATCAAAGGTACCGTCGGTTTTCATCTTTTCGATCTCCTCCATACGGGAAATACTCTTGCGAACGGTACTGAAGTTAGTCAACATTCCACCCATCCAGCGGTGAGTAATGTGTGGCATTCCACATCTAAGAGCTTCAGTTTTGATGATCTCTGTAGATTGCTTCTTGGTTCCAACAAAAAGAATGGTTTTACCGGCACGTGCAAGCTTTTGAACCTCATCAAGGGCTTCTTGCATGTAAGTTCTGGTTTTTTTCAGGTCAATGATGTGAATCCCGTTTCGCTCCATAAAGATGAAGTCTTTCATTTTAGGATTCCATCGGCGGGTAAGGTGACCGAAGTGTGCGCCTGACTTAAGCAGGTCTTGTATAGATGCAGCTTTTGGCATGATATATAAGTATGTGTGTTTAGGTTAATCCTCTATGCGGGTCATTCCCGAACGTAAATCCTGAATCAAAGTTCAGGACACCAAACGCCGGGTCGCCACATATGTGTGATTGAGTTTTAGTATGGTTATTGGCTAAAAGTGAAATGGTTATTCGAGAGAAAGTTCTCTTATTCGAATAACCATTAACAAATAACGAATAACGATTTTTATCTCTTAGAGAACTGGAATTTCTTACGCGCTTTAGGCTGACCGTATTTCTTACGCTCTACCATTCTGTCATCACGAGTAAGGAGTCCGTGTCCTTTAAGGATACTGTGTAATTCTTCGTTTTCTCCATCAAGCGCACGAGCAAGGGCGTGAGAGATAGCGCCGGCTTGACCGGTGCTTCCGCCGCCGCGAACAGTGATCTTAATATCGTATTGCCCGTCTGTTTCTGTAACAGTCATAGGCATGAGTGCGATATTGCGTCGTGCTTTTACTGGAAAATATTCTTCAATTGGTTTGTGGTTGACCAAGATCTCGCCTTTACCCGGCTGTATGTATAAGCGGGCAGTTGCTGTCTTGCGTCGTCCTATGTAATTCGCTTGTGCCATTTAATTAATTCTGGATGGATTAAAGCTCGATGATTTCTGGTTCTTGTGCAGTATGCGGATGTACCGGACCTGCATAAACTCTCAGGTTGGTAGCGATCTTGTTTCCTAATTTTGTTTTAGGAAGCATTCCTTTTACAGCTGTGGTCACTAAAGAAGTAGGATCCTTCTCAAGCATCTCAGCAGCTGTGGTGTAACGCTCTCCGCCTGGGTAAAAAGTGTGACGGAAATAGGTTTTATCCGTCATTTTCTTGCCGGTCAGCTTCACTTTATCTGCGTTGGTAACGATCACGTTGTCGCCGGTATCCATATGCGGAGTGAAGGTTGGCTTATTCTTACCTCTCAAAATTTTTGCGATCTCGCTACTCAATCTCCCTAAGGGCTGATCTTCAGCGTCAAAAAGAACCCATTTTTTCTCGATATCTTTGGGTTTTGCTGAGTATGTCTTAAAACTTAATGTGTCCACGATTCAACTCGTTTATTTTGTCTTGTTGGAAAGTCTGACAAGATAGAAGTAATTCTTGATGATTTCAATATAAGAAAACAGAATAATTTCAGGACCCCAATTGGATGAGAATTTCAGTGAAATGAGTTACGTGAAACCGGTTCGTTGAATTACATCACGTAAATTGATGTTGTAAATAGAGACAAGCTAAAGACAATGCGCAAAAAGATTTGTACCTTTAGCCTGCATATAAAAGTAAATGTAAACAGATCATAAAATGAGCGACAAACTGAAAAACACCAGAGTTGAATTCGAAACAGGTTCAGGTAAGGCATTTTTGTTTAGCCTGCAGAAGCTTAAAGAGCAGGGTTACGATAACGTTGCCAAACTTCCCTTTTCCATTAAGATCTTGCTTGAGGCTGTTCTCAGGGAATTTGACGGATACACGGTAACCGAAAAAGACATTGAAGCAATTGCTAATTACAATGCTAAGGATCCGCAGGGCGAAATCCCATTCAAACCATCACGGGTAGTACTTCAAGATTTTACCGGCGTACCTGCTGTGGTTGATCTCGCAGCTCTTCGCTCAGCGATGAAGCGCATGGGTGGTAAAGCAACGGATATTAATCCGCAGGTTCCTGTAGATCTGGTTATTGACCACTCCGTACAGGTGGATATGTTCGGTCAGGATTATGCGCTCATGTTCAATGTTGAGAAGGAAATGGAGCGTAACCGTGAGCGTTACGAATTCCTGAAATGGGGTAAAGAAGCTTTTGATAATTTCCGTGTGGTACCTCCGGGTCGCGGAATCGTTCACCAGGTAAACCTTGAGTATTTGGGTCGTGGAGTCTTTACCCGAGAAGAAGAAGATGGAACCACAACGGCCTATCCGGATACACTTGTGGGAACCGATTCGCACACCACCATGATCAACGGACTTGGGATCCTTGGCTGGGGTGTTGGTGGAATTGAAGCGGAAGCCGCAATGCTGGGTCAGCCGATATCCATGTTGGTACCTGAAGTAGTTGGTATGAAGCTGACCGGGAAACTTAGAGAAGGTATTACAGCAACTGACCTTACCCTGACAGTCACTCAAATGCTTCGTCAACATGGTGTAGTAGGTAAGTTCGTAGAATTTTATGGTGACGGACTCAGTAACATGAGTCTGCCTGATCGTGCAACCATTGCCAATATGTCTCCTGAATATGGAGCCACCATGGGCTTCTTCCCGGTTGATGAAGAATCACTTCGTTACATGAGAAGAACCGGTCGTTCTGAAGAACTGGTTAACCTGGTTGAAGCATATACCAAAGAGCAGGGCCTGTTCAGAACGGATGACACACCTGATCCTGAATTCTCATCAACGCTTGAGCTGGACTTGAGTACGGTTGAAACCTCCCTTGCCGGACCAAAACTTCCTCATGATCGCATCAAGCTGGATCACATGAAGGAAGCATTTGAGCAATCACTGACCAGTGATAACCCAACCATGGGTTTCAACCTGGCACAGGAAAAACTGGCCAACAAAGGTATTTACAAGAACGGTCAGGAAATTGAAATGAAGCACGGTGATGTGGTAATTGCCGCTATCACCTCGTGTACCAACACCTCGAACCCAAGCGTAATGCTGGGTGCCGGTATTGTAGCGAAGAAAGCCGTAGAGAAGGGACTTAAAGTTCCTGCTTACGTGAAGACTTCTCTTGCACCGGGTTCTCGTGTGGTAACTGAATATCTGAAGGAAGCCGGCCTGACCGAATATATGGACAAGCTTGGGTTCAACCTGGTAGGCTACGGATGTACCACATGTATCGGTAACTCCGGTCCGCTGCCTGAAGAAGTAGAACGTGCTATTAAAGAAGGCGACCTGATCGCTGCCGGTGTACTTTCCGGTAACCGTAACTTTGAAGGCCGAATTCACCCTTGGGTGAAAGCGAACTATCTGGCTTCACCGCCATTGGTAGTTGCCTATGCATTGGCCGGAACCGTTGATATTGACCTGGCTAAAGAGCCGATCGGAAAAGATGCGGATGGAAACGATGTATATCTGAAAGACATCTGGCCTACAACCGAAGAAATTGCCGAGCATTTAGATGCTGCAATTCGTCCGGAACTGTTTGACAAGATGTACAGTGATATCTTTGAATCTCCAACCTGGGAAGACATTCCGGTTTCAGGCGGAGAGCTATTTAACTGGAGCGATGAATCTACATACATTCAGGAGCCACCATTCTTTATGGGAATGAGCGAAGAACCTGAGCCGATCAAACCGATCAAAGGGGCAAGAGCACTGGTTAAAGTGGGTGATTCTATCACAACAGACCACATCTCTCCTGCCGGTAATATTGCAGAAGATTCACCGGCCGGTAAATACCTGAAAGAGCGTGGAGTCAAGAAAGAAGACTTTAACTCATACGGTTCACGCCGTGGTAATGACCGCGTAATGACCCGTGGTACTTTCGCGAATGTAAGATTCAAGAATCAGCTGGCACCGGGTAAGGAAGGTGGTTACACCAAGTACTTCCCAGAAGATGAGATCACAACCATTTATGAGGCTTCTCTGAAATACAAAGAATCTGGAACCCCATTGGTTGCGCTGGCCGGTACGCAGTATGGAACCGGTTCATCCCGTGACTGGGCCGCCAAAGGTACCAACCTGTTGGGTGTTAAATGCGTGATCGCAACATCGTATGAGCGTATTCACCGTTCAAACCTGATACAGATGGGTGTACTCCCACTGCAGTTCAAGGAAGGTGACACAGCGGACAGTCTTGGTCTTGACGGCTCTGAAACTTTCGACATTCATGTTGATGATTCAGTACAGGCTCAGGATGAGATCAAAGTGACAGCAACCAAAGATAATGGAGAGGTTATTGAGTTTATGACCGATTGCCGAATCGATACTCCTGTTGAGGTAGATTACTACCGAAATGGAGGTATTCTGCACACGGTACTGCTTGATTACCTGAAGAAGAGCAAAACTGAGAACTAGATCTCAGAAATTTTGCTAGAATTTGAAAAGCGCAGTCTGACAAAGGCTGCGCTTTTTTATATTAAAAAGTGTTCATCAACTTTTCTGAAAGATTTCTATATATTCTTTGAAAGGAATTAGTAATCGGGAATAAAGAATAAAATAGGGTAGAAAGTGAACACTAACGAAGTCAGGGAAGACCAGTTCATAGTTGGCAACGAGGCTCTTTCCAAAGTTATAGCAAGCCTGAACCGTACCTTGGATCTTAACGAGGTGCTTTTGAAATGTCTGGAAGCCATTAAGATCGGGTTAGACTCGGAAGCAAGCTCACTCATGCTGCTTGATAATGAGAAGAAAAACCTAAAAGTAAGTATGGCTACCGGTCCTGTGAAGGATGAGATTCTTGGAGCAACCATACCAAAAGGAATGGGTATTGCGGGTTGGGTTTTGGATAATAATGAGCCTTATATCTCGAATGATATAAAGGACGATGAACTTTTCTATAAAGATCTGAGCCCTTCTTTTACCACACGAAACATCATTTGTGTACCTTTAAAAAATGCTTCCGGTGATCCTTTTGGTGTATTGCAGGCCATTAATAAAATTGAAGGACTGCCTTTCAAAAAAGAGGAGTTGAAGATATTTCAAACTCTGTCAATGCAGGTATCGACAGCAATTGAGCGTTCCAAGATCTATGAGGAGCAAGAGAAGCAATTAGACCACAAAAAAGAATACATATCGGAACTTCATCATCGATTAAAAAATAGCCTTTCAGTGATCAGTGGATTGATCGAGTTTGACATTGATGATGTTCAGGATGAAAAAGCACGCTATTTACTAACCTTCACGAATAGTCGGATCAGGACACTGGCAAAGGCTCATTCCGCACAATCTGATGGGAAAAATGAAGATCACATTCAGCTGGATGAGTATATCAGGGATATCGTAAAAAATGCCGAAAAGACCTTTGATGATTTCGATCAGCAGATCACCATATCCACAGATCTAAAACCTCTGAACCTGGATCTGAATCGGTCAATACTTTGTGGGTTAAGTGTGAACGAATTACTGTTGAATGAGCTGTCTCGGTTGCTGGAAGGTGACACCGTGTCTGAGATCAAGGTTTCACTGAGTGTTTCAGATGAAAACAATGTTTCGCTTGTGATCGAATCATCGGGATCATCTGATGATGAAATGCCAGGAATTAAGAATGGAAAACCAAACAGCCGGTTCATTGTGAAATCGCTGATCAATAAATTGGATGGCAGTATTGAGCATTCAGTACCGGGGCAGGGAAGTAAAACCGAGATCAGCTTCACGTTATAAGATCAGATCCACCAGCTTTCAAGTCCACGCATAGTAAACAATTGGGCGATCTTATTTTTCAGGGGTTTTTTCAGTAAGGATTTGATGAAAAGATTTCTGATCGAGGGAATCGCGGTTTTTCTGCCTAAAGCCATATTCAACTCAGCCCGCTTTGCTACTTTTCGGGTGATCTTTTTTTGGGACTCGGAGTACTCCTTTAAGTTAAGGTCGATATCATCACCGGATAAAATCTCAGCTACTCGCCAGGCATCAAGCCATCCGAGGTTCATCCCCTGACCGCCAATGGGGCTGACAACGTGAGCTGCATCACCGGCCAATATCACACGGCCTTTGACAAAGGTTTCTGCTATAAAATGCTGAACGCCAAAACTACTGATCATTACGTTCTGAATGGCCGTTAGATCATGGTTAATCCGTTTTCTGATGAACTCAACAATAATGGTACTGTCAGGGTTCTCAACGTAAGAATCCGTTTTAACGACCCATCGCCTCATGCCATTTGGCAGAGGGAAGCATTCGATCAGTCCATCCGGCGGTAAGTAAACAGCGGCATCTGAACCGAAATCTGTATTATCCTCAAAATCTCCCATTATATAGGTGTCATCATACCGCTTGCCGGAATAATGAATGGATGAGCGCTGACGAACCGGGCTGTTCTTTCCATCACATCCGATTACATAGTCAGCCGTTATGAATCTATTATTACCTTGTTCATCGGTGAAGTAAATTTCAACCTGATCTTCCTTTTGTTTTAGTTCGTTGAACTCGGCTTTTGTGACCAGGACCGAATCATCCAGCCGGTTCAATTCCTCTCTTAATATCGCTTCGGATGTAAACTGTGGACAAGCCAAAATGTAATTATGCGGTTTCGGGCAGCCCTCAAAATTGATCTCTCCTAATACCTTGTCAGAACTTAAGGCAAATCCTTTTTGGATCTTCAGGCCCTGATTCAGAAAAGGCTGTGTGAGATCTATCTTATCAAACAGCTCAAGTGATACCGGATGAATACCAAGGGACCGTGAATCTGGAACCGGTTCATGTCGCTTTTCTAGTATTTTGCATTGGATCCCTTTTTTCAGCAGGCAGATGGCAAGGAAGAGTCCCACCGGACCACCTCCTATAATAACGACCGGTATGTAAGTGGGGCTATTTTTCATGGATCAGAATAAGTCTGAATGGGAATGATCTTCTCACAACCCAGTTATCAGGAATGATCTTCTCAAGTTCACTCTTTCTGAAGCTTCGCCGGATAGAAGTTAACCCGTCTTTTGTAATAAAAGAGTTTCTGAAAAATAGCCTAGATAAAACGTTAAAGAAGAAGTATCCAATGGCATTTCTCTCAATATCATTAAACACAACCTTTTGTGTTGTGAGCTGTTCACATTCACTTAATAGGTTCTGTATTTCATCATCGGTAAGGTGATGGAGGAGATGGTTGGAGATCACGATATCGAATTTAGATCCGTTTGCTAAAAGTTCTGTGGAGGTGCTTTTTACCCATTCAATATCACGATCAGTGTGATTTTCCCGGCAGTAGTGAAAAGCTCTGTCATCCGGATCCGCTGCGGTAATTTTCAGATTGTATCCATCTTTTTGAGCCCAATTTTCAATGCTGCATGTAATATCACCTCCTCCTGAACCGATATCGAGCAAAGTGGTTGAGGTCTGTTTTGCCAAGATAGGTCGAATTTCATTTTTATACAGCTGTCTCCATTTAGAGATCAGTCTGTTGATGTAGCGAAATTGCCGGTAGGTATTATGTAATTTTTGGAGGTCGCAATCCTCTTTGTCCATTTCTTCGATCAACCCGGGTTCTCTTTCTGCTAAAAACATAATTCTTCAATAGGGATGATGGGTTTTAAATAAACCACTTTCAATGGTGAGGCCGGGACCAAATGCCATAGATAGAACGTTCTCGTCCGGTTTAAGATCAGAATTTAAAATATCCTTCAATACAAATAGCACAGTCGCACTGCTCATATTACCGTATTCCGCCAGTACTTTTCGGGATGAGTGAACTTGTTCTTCCTTAAGGTGGAGACTTTCCTGTATTTTATCCACGATCGATCTTCCACCCGGATGGATAGCCCAGCGGTCAATATTTTTTTCACTCAATTGATATTGGGCGTAAATAGGTGAAAGTGCGTTATCCAGGTTACTTTTGATGATATCAGGGACATATTTTGACAACACCATATCAAAACCTGTATCTCCTATCGTCCAGGCCATATCCTGTTCACCCTCGATGGCTAAGGCAGAGGCAAATCCCATTATTTTGAACGCGTTTTTGTCCGGTTCTTTTGATGAGATCAGCATGCCGGCAGCCCCGTCCGCAAAAACACTCCCCGATAGTAAGCTGTCGATATCATTCTTCATCTGAAAATGAAGAGTGCACAACTCAGCGCTTACCATTAATACAGTAGCATTTGGATCGGATTCACAAAATGATTTGGCCATCTTCATAGCCGGAAAAGCTCCAAAACAGCCCATGAAGCCAACATGAAAACGCTCAGTGGAAGGCCTAAGGTTTAGTGCTTTTACGATCTCATAATCGGGCCCGGGTGCGTAAAAACCGGTACATGAAACGGTGATGACGTGGGTTATATCATCTGATGAAATATCCGGGTTATCGGCAAGTAATTTACGGGCAACATCAACAAATAATTTTCTGGATTCTCTTGCATAGATCTCATTACGAACGGCTGTTCCCGGCTCAATTTTTGGGGAATCATTAAAAAACAGCTCACCTTTTTCATCGGGAGTGAAATCTTCTATGACTGAATGGCGCTTTTCAATTCCTGATTGGGTGTAAATACGGTGAATAATGGCTTCGGTCTTACGATCAGTACCAACATACTTCTTCATGACTTCCCGGATGTGTTGTTGGTCACTGCAGAAGGATGGTACTGAAGTTGCAATATCGTG
This sequence comes from Balneolaceae bacterium, assembly GCA_021767245.1. GTDB lineage: Bacteria > Bacteroidota > Rhodothermia > Balneolales > Balneolaceae > Gracilimonas. Next base: position 10,246 of record JAASTO010000013.1, on the reverse strand, counting down.
GATGAAAACGGCCATTGATCAGAATAAGAGTTTATGGTTTGATTAAGAAACCCTTACGCTGTCAGGTTCATTCATAAACGATCTTTAAAAAGAACCCAGATCTTTCAGGTTTTGCTTGGTGAGTTTGTTGAACCGATAATTATGGAGAACCGCTGCAACAGTCAGTCCACTAATCAACCCGATCCAAAGGCCTTCAGGGCCAACATTTCTGATAATCCCCAGATAGTATCCAACAGGGAAGCCGATCAGCCAGTAAGAAAAGAAATTAACTACCATGGGGATGCGGGTATCTTTCAGTCCTCTTAAGGCTCCAAATCCACCGACTTGAAGACCATCAGAGATCTGAAACACTGCTGCCATAAAAAGTAAGGATACTGCAACTGTAGCAACTTCAGGGTCACGGGTGTAAATACTGATGATAAGATCCGGAGCTAAAAACAAAAGGATGGCGGTGAAGGTCATCACTCCGGCGCAAATTACGATACCGACAAATCCTCTAAATCGGGCCTTCTCAACGGAGCCCTGTCCGATCGAAAAACCAACCCGTTGCGATATAGCCATAGACAAACCAAATGGGATCATGAACATGGCTGATGCCACATTGATCGCTATCTGATGAGCTGCCGCTGCTTTTACGCTCAATGAACCCATCAACAAACTGACGGTGGCAAACAGCAGGACTTCCATTGAAGAGCTTACGCCATTTGGAATACCGATCTTGATCAGTTCACTGATGTATTTCCATTCGGGGCCTTTGGTTCGTGCAAATATATTGAAGCGCTTAAAAGGTTTGAATGAAGCAGTAAAAGCTACAAAAATAATGGCTTCAAACAGGGAAACTATAGCAGTTGCATAACCGGTGCCAACAGCGCCCAGCTCAGGAAACCCAAGCTTACCATACATTAAAACATAATTGGCTACTACATTCACAAAAAGTGCCCCGATCGCAATATACATGGCGGGTTTGGTCACTGATAATCCTTCGCTGAAATACCTAATGCCCGCATAAACAAGTAATGGAGGGATGCCCCATGAAACTGCCTTAAGATAACCAACGGCAATGGGGATGATCTCAGGGGTCACATTGATCCAGTACATCACGATATCCATATTACGGATGAGGAAAAAAGCGGGAATAGATAGTATCAGGATCAACCAAAAAAGCTGACGGGCACTTTTGCCGATCTCCTCAAATTTTCGGGCTCCCAGAAATTGTGAAACCACAGGGTTTATGGCGATCAAAGTAGCCATGCAAAATATTCCGATGGGCATAAAAATGGCATTTCCAATGGCGACAGCCGCCAGATCCAGGGCAGAGAGATTCCCTGCCATTACGGTATCGGTGAAATTAAGCCCCATGCTGATCAGTTGTGTGGCTATGATGGGGCTGCCTATCTGAAGGAGTTTTTTCCCTTCTTTTTTTATGTCTTTTTTGGAGTATCTCATAATCTATCGGAAGGCCACAAAGGTAAGGACTAATGAGATCAAAAAAGCAAAGTTATTATCTATCAGAATTATTTATTACCGGAAGAATAATTGAAAATGTGGAGCCTTTGTTTACGGTGCTTTGAAAGGTAATTTGCCCGCCATGTTCGGCTATTATTTTCTTGGCGATCGCCAGCCCCAATCCGGTCCCACTTGATTTGGTTGAGAAATTTGGAACAAAGATCTTATCCCGACTTTCTTCGGCTATGCCTTCACCCGAATCCGTTACGGAGATCGTAACCATGCCTTGTTTCGTATCATGCAGGGTGCTTAACTGGATGCGACCTCCATTTGGCATAGCCTCAAGTCCATTTTTAACCAGATTGATGAGCACCCTTCGAAGCTCATCCTTAACCCCGCTAACCAATAGGTTTTTTTCGTGTAATTCGGTTTGAACTTGAATATCGATCTCAGTTCCATAAAGATCGGCCACTTGAGCCACGAGTTCGTTCACTTCCACCGGTTCAAAACCCTGCTCTACAGGTTTTGCGAATTTTGAAAAATCGGACGCGATCTTATTTAATGATTCAATTTGCTCTATGATATTGTTGGTCAGTGCTTTGATCTTGGGTTGAATCTCAGAAAGGTCACCGTTTGAATGGCTGATCTGACGTTCAAGATGCTGAAGGTTGAGCTTCATGGGAGTCAAAGGGTTTTTGATCTCGTGAGCCACCTGTTGGGCCATTTCTTTCCATGCGGCTTCTCTCTCGGCCTCAGCCAGATCGGACTGTAGATCCTTGAGGCGATAAACCATAATGTTATAGGCGTTGATCAGAGCACCGATCTCATCCTGACTTTTTACAGGTAGAGTCGTTTCGAGATCACCAGCCGAAATCTTTTTCAATCCTTTTTTCAAAGCTTCGAGAGGAGAGGTTAATTGAGTGGAAATAAATGAAGCACCTAAAATAAAGAAACTAAAAATGAGCACGAATAGACCTATCAGATAGCTGGTGGTGGTCAGCAGTTGCTCGTTGAAGATCGGTGCTTCCAGGAATGTTGGGATTGAAACAACGCCCGCAATGTTACCGGATTCATCCAGCCAGGGCTGGTAGCCGATCAATAATTCCTGATCACCAAGGGTCAAACGCCGCGTGACCTGACTATTCCCCCGGTTATATATGGAATCATAAACATCCCAGGGTAACAGATTCGGTAAAAGATGCTGATTATAGATCTGACCGGTTGTGGAAATATCTATCACCTTGTTTCTATAAAGGGAGGCATCGGCATCCAGTGTTGAAGCAAGTGTAAATAGTGGAATGGGTTGGTCGTTGTTCTCAAGTTCTGAGTTGGAGATCGCTTCAGTCAGGTTCTCAATTTTCAAAAGAAGTTCGTTTTGAACTGATGATTGATTTTGATTTTTCACCGTGTAATAGGTGGTGATGATCAGCGCCAGCAGACAGGCCAGAGAAGCCAGTATGAACCGATCGATCAGGCGATCCCTGAACCTTTTGTTAGCTGAAATGAATATGGAATCATTCTTTAAATAGATAAAGCCAATGATGACCGATCCGGCACTCAATACGACGAAATAGAATCTGAGTATGGAGAAGAAATGATTATTAAAGCCTGCTTTTTTAGTGGCAGAACGAATGATCTGATCGGAGGAATTGGCTATGAAGTATTCCTGAATATTTTGCCCTGCCAGCATCTGATCTCTGTACAAAACCTTGGACTCCCGGATCCTATTGTTGAGCTCATCCGGTAAACTCAGGTATCCTGGCAGTTCAAGAGGAGGACCCAGAATATTTTTACGGGCACTGACTCCATTAAGGTACTCTGTAACGTTTATGGTAGAACTCCACTTTGCGTTATTTTGCATAGCCATGACCGCACGCAATGGTTTTACAAATTGGGGACGTTCTCTGTAAACCGAACATAAGATCCATCCAATACGGGTTTCGGTGCTATCGGTATCGTAAATAGGTATCCAGGCTCTACGGAAGGAGGAATACTGTGAAGCGACTTCATTGAGGGGTGTTTCCCGGATAATAGGTCTCAAATTTTCAAACCGGATCTGTTCTGCTTCAAAAGGAACAATAAGTGAGAACATATTGAATGCCCGGGTCCAGGCAGGTGAATTCAAGTCTGAAGAATAATCACTGATGATCTCCCCAGCATTATTGATCAGTTGTGTTGAAATGGAAAATGTCTCCCAGTCATCCTGAATAAGATTTTCGGTATTTTGCCTGAATATATTATCGACCAGCGGTTGATCGGTTCGCAGGTCTTCGGCATCCAGTGTGGCAAGCTGTTGTTGAAGGTCTATAAGTAAAGTGCTGGCAATGCGCTCAGCCTCTGTAGCTTCTTCAGTAATAAATTGTTCAGCGGCCGTTTCCATTTCTCGGATCAATCTCTCTGCATAACCCCGGTAAACGGCTATGTAGCTAACTCCAACCACAATAAAACTTATGAGAAGATAAAGTCTGAGATGGGATGATCGGATCAGTAAAAGCGGTTCTTTTGAGGCGTGATAAAGGAAGGCGAGAACCGTTCCTAAAATAAAAACCAGAATAATGATCAGGGCTTGTTCATCCAGAATAAAAAATGGATAGAATGAAATTATCAAAATACCAGCTGCATACCCGGCTGCAAGTGATAGTAAAACAAGGGGCAGTCGTGTTGAATTTAACCTGAAGACAAACCAACCCATTAAACCCGTAAGTATGATGGATGAAAAGCCAAGTAACCCGGTGGCCAGGTAAAAGATCATGGTTGAGACTTCCGGGAATACCTCAAGGTCTAACACAGGAATATTTGTGAACAGAATGACCTCATAAACTTCGTTATAACTGAAGGCAAGTAGAATAACGGTGATCAAACCGGTTAGAATACCGGTAAAAATGTGCAGGATTGAAGAAGAAAGGTGTACTTCTGTTGAGCCTATGGCTAAGGCCTTAAAGGTGACTACAGATAACAGTAACAGAAAGATGGAGTGTATGGAATACTGAAATAGCCTTATGATACTTTCACTTTCCAGGCCGGGAGATCGGGTTAGTAACTCTACCCAGCTGGCTTCTACATCTATATTGATGAAAAATAACCAGGCAATAACCACGGCTAACAGCTTAAGAAAGAAAGAGCGCCAGAAACTGAGATTTTCAGAAATTGCTGTAAGGAATAACGCGGTCAACAAAATGATCAGGGTCCAGAAACCCACCCTGTATAAAAAATGTCCTTGATCCTGATCGGCCGCGAATGTGGTGCCGTCGTTGGGGAGGGTGTACGCCAATCCAACGGAATCAGAATTAGCCAGTATAAGGGGCTGACTGAAGCTGATGTTTGAAGGAGGGGATTCAAAAAAATTAATGCGAACAGGGTAACCGTTTTTAGGTCCAAAAAGATCGTAAGGATCAAGTTCAGAACTGTTGCCAATAGATAACAAGTTTGATTGCTGGATCTTACTTCTTGTGATAAGGTGGTAGCGGATTACAGTATCCTGTTCAGTTATTGGAATTCTGTTAAAATATTCCAGGTACGTCACATTATTGTCCCGGTTTAAGCGTACATGGGGAAAGGTTGAATTCTGGGCGAAAACTGAAGAGAATTCCTCAGCGCCAAACTCAGTCCACGCAACCAGGGTGGTATCCCTGAAAACAGAAATGCCCCAAAAAGGATCATCTTCCTCAAACCCTGCAAAAAGTTCTGTAAGGCTTGAAGTGCTTAGTGCATTGACAACTTTTTGAGTAAACTCTTGACTTTCGGCTTTGAATTGATTTTCAAAGGCATTGAAGTTGTTTGCGACTTCCTCAATGGATTGCCGGGTCAGCCTGTCGTTAGTTTCACGGTCAGTTTCTGGTTGCGCCCAAAACTCAAACAGTCCATATGCTATCGTGGTAAGGATCAGCAGTATTGACAGGATCTTTACCTTTTGAGCCGGTGAATATGTGAATCGCTTGATGCCCATAAATCAATATGAGCGTAAATTAAGGTGTAATCAAGTTAGGGATCTCACGGTCATCTTTGCCATTCAATACAGAAATGATGGCATCGGCCGCCAGCATACCAATATCTTGGCGGGTGCGATGAGTGGCACTGGCAATATGAGGAAGGAGTAAGGTGTTTGGAGCCGTCAGTAATTTTGGGTGGACTTCCGGTTCTTTCTCAAAAACATCCAGTGCGGCTCCGGCAATGACCTTTTTGTGCAATGCCTCTGCAAGTGCCTCTTCATCAATAACGGCACCTCTTGAAATATTGATCAATAAAGCGTGATCCGGCATGCGGTTTAGGAAATCGGAATCCACAAGATGATGGGTGTTATCCGTTAAAGGGCAATTAAGGCTGACCACGTCACTCTTTTCAGCGAGTTCACCGGAATCTTCTATATAAGTAGCATCCAGTGCTTTTTCTGAGTCAGGGTCTAATTTGCTTCTATTGTGATATAAGATATTCATTCCAAAGGCCCTGGCACGATGAGCAAAGGCTTGCCCGATCCGCCCCATGCCAATGATCCCCAAATTTCTATCGCGCAATTCCATACCCAGAAAACCGAGCGGCTCCCATCCTTTGAAATTTCCGTCCCTGAGGTATTGTTCAGCTTCCTTTAGTTTTCGTGATAGGGCGAGCAACAGTCCCATGGCATAATCACCACAAGCCTCGGTAAGCACATCCGGAGTATTGGCAACACGAATTCCTAAAGAGCCGGCTGTCTCAACATCAATATTATCGTACCCGACGGCAAAGTTAGCCACAATCTTCAGGTTTGAACCGGCCTTCATCACAGCCTCAGTCACCGGTACCGATAACATACAAAGGAGAGCGTCATAGGGTTGTATCTCATTGATCAGGTTTTCCTCAGACTGGAAGTACCCTTTTTCGCCAACCGTGACGTTGGCAAAGTCTCTTAAATGATCGATCACTTTAGCTGGGATGGGTTCAGTGATCAGTATGTTAGGCTTGCCGGAATTCAAATTATTGCTCGTCGGTATCTTTGATGTGCGTTACTTTGGCGTCATTCCACATGCGCTCAATACCATAAAAATCTCTCTTCTCTTTACTCATAATGTGGACCACAATATTCACAAAATCCAGGATCACCCACGAACGCCCTTGCAGCCCTTCTTTTTTCCAGGCTTTTTCACCTGTTTTTTCACGCATATCCTCTTCGACGGCATCAGCTAACGCTTTGATCTGCACGTCTGAGGTACCATGGCAAACTACAAAATAATCGGTCAGTGTGGTGAGTTCAGAAACATCGAGCAGAGTAATGTCTTTCCCTTTACGGCTCAGTAAGGCTTCTGTGATGATCTCAACCATCTCCTGTGAATCAGGAACCTCATCCGTATAAGCGTTTTCAAATTGTTGTTTACTTTGTTGTTTGATATCTGTCATATAGATTTATTCGGTATTTAATTTTTCGTAGTCGTGGCCAATTACAACGGTTACATCCAGGTAGAAATCAGGAGACGATTCTCTGATTACATTTTCCTCTGAGATCCCCAGGGCGTTAGCAACGCGATAGGCATTATCCATTACACCGCTTCTCGAAATCACGATCGTTTCCTGTAAGTCGAAGGTCTCAAAATTTCCGGTTTCAACCACATCGAAACCATTTGAACGTAATAAACTGGTGTAAGCATTGGCGATACCGGGAACACCACAGCCATTCAAAACTTCCATCTGAATGATCTCACTAATGAGTTCGGCGTCCGCTTCCGACCTTTCATTAAAGATCCGTGGATAAATGATCCGTGAAAATAAGGAAATTACCAATACCAACAGCAGGATGCTTAGAAATCCTATTGCAGCATTCAGATAAAGGTCGTTAGGTCCGTTTGTTCGCTTCTCGTCTGTTTCAGCCATTAATTAGAGCAGTACTAATACCATGGATTATAACGGTCGTAGCCATATATGCCGAAACCTCTATTGAACATTCCGTACCCGCTATTGAAATAACCGTATCCTCGTGGAAGTTGCTGATATTGAAATCTGACGTGCGCGTTATCACTGATCTTATAATTGAGTTCCGCATTTCGGATCAGGATCTCTCCGTTTAAATTATTGTTGGTATTCACAAGGTCTGATCCGCCAAACGGGGAGTGTAAAAATGAAACATCAACCCGGCCGGAGAGGTTGTCAGAGAACATGATGTTAACAGTATTGGTGTAAGAGTTCACGTTCTGATAACTGCCGCCTACTGATCCAAAATTCATAGAGTAAGAGTGGCTCATACTCACTTTGTTCTGAAAAAAGTTGTTCAGCCAGGTCTGAACAGTAGGGGCTTTCGAGTTGATGATCGGCCCTGAAAACTCATAAGACCGCGAAAGATCCTGTCGCAATTGTGCCGACAATTGGGTGCTGAATAGTATTCCAAAAACAAAGGATGCCAATAATAATTTCTTCATAATGCTCACAAATTTAATGATCAACGTTAGAGCAGATGTTTATTGTATAAGTATAACGAATTGGGTTTTAATAATAAACATTCCCGTAAAAGGTCACGAATTGAAATCGCCTGAAAAAAAGCATATCTTATCTAACTTTGCAACAGTACTGAAAACAGATAAAAATCTAGATGAAGCTCACCGATTTTAAATTTGAGATTGACGATTTAAATATTCCCGAAGAACCACTTGAGAAAAGAGACTCAGCCCGACTGATGGTTCTGAACAGAGAGGAAAAAACCATAGAACATACTACCTTCTCGGAGATCCATAAATACATCAATAAAGATGATGTGATGGTGTATAACAATACCAAGGTATTTCCGGCCAGGCTGCACGGTAAAAAGGAAAAGACAGAAGCAGATATAGAGGTTTTTCTTTTAAGAGAATTAATGCCGGAAAATATGCTTTGGGATGTTCTGGTTGAGCCGGCGCGTAAGATCCGTATCGGTAATAAACTTTATTTCGGTGAGGAAGACGAAGAATTGATGGCCGAAGTGGTAGATAACACCACTTCTCGTGGTAGAACCATACGTTTCTTATACGAAGGGCCAAATCAGGAGCTGTATGATCGGCTGGATGAACTTGGCAAGATGCCGCTTCCTCCGTATATCGAGAGAGAGCCTGTAGAAGCAGATAAGGAAAGATATCAAACCATTTTTGCTACAGAGCGCGGAGCTGTTGCAGCCCCTGCTGCCGGCATGCACTTTACCCCGGAGCTGGTTGATAAGATCAAAAAGAAAGGGGTGGAATTCCTGCCAACCACCTTGCACATCGGTTGGGGTATTTTCCGCAATGTAGAGGTTGAGGATCTTACCAAGCACAGAATGGATTCCGACAACTATTTTATATCCAAAGAAACATCCGATAAGATCAACGAGACGCTTAAAAAGAAAAAGAATCGTGTGATCGCGATCGGTTCAAGCTCTTGTAGAACGATCGAAACAAGCGTGATGGCGAGCGGAATGTCTAAACCGGGAACCGGTTGGACGGATAAATTTATCTATCCACCTTATAACTTTAAGATCACAGAAGGCTTGATTATCAACTTTCATCAGCCGGAATCCACGCGGTTAATGCTGGCAGCGGCCTTCGCGGGCTACGATTTTCTGATGGAGGCTTACGAAGAGGCTAAGAAAGAGAACTACCGAATGTTTGCGTTCGGTGACGCTATGCTGATCCTGTAAATGATCAGGCTGTCGCTCATAATACCGGCGGCAGGCTCGGGTGTGCGCCTGGGGATGAAAACCCCTAAGCCATTTATTGAGTTAGGTGGCAGAACGATTTTACAGCATACCATTGACAAGTTCATTGATATACCTGAGTTGGGGCAATTGTTGATCGTAGCCTCAGCTCAGAATATAGATCGGGTAAAAAGCCTGGTCTCAGATCATGATCGATCTGATGTAGATATTTCAGTCGTTGAAGGTGGTGATGAGAGGCAGGATTCCATCAGCAACGCTCTGAAATTTGTAGATAAGAGGTGTGACCTTGTTGCCATTCATGACGCTGTAAGACCTTTTATTGAAAAGAACGTGGTAGAGGAGTGTATTAGTAAAGCGATGAAATATGGTGCGGCTATTCCGGGTATTCCCGTTAAGGATACTGTAAAAGTGCTTAATGATGAGCAACTCGTAGAGTCCACGCCTGATCGATCTTCTTTTTGGCAAATTCAGACTCCACAGATTTTCAAAAGACAAATTTTGTTTGATGCTTATGATCATGCAAAAAACGCAGGCTTTACAGGAACTGATGACAGTTCATTAGTTGAGAATCTTGGTATAAAGGTTCATGTGGTTAAAAGCAGTTATGAAAATTTTAAGATCACCTACCCCATCGACCTTAAACTTGCTGAACTAAAGGTGGAGGGGTAATTATGAATAATATCCGAATTGGCTATGGATATGATGTCCATAAATTTTCTGAAGACAGAAAATTAGTATTGGGAGGGATTGAGATCCCTTTTGAAAAGGGGCTTTTGGGGCATTCCGATGCCGATGTTCTGTTACATGCAATCACGGATGCCATTTTGGGAGCATTGGCTTTAGGGGATATTGGATCTCATTTTCCTGATGACGACCCTAAGTATGAAGGAGCCGACAGTGTTGAGCTGCTCAAACATTGTTATAGACTGGTAAAAGAAAAAGGGTATGTGATCGGGAACATGGATGCAACGGTGATAGCTGAAAGGCCGAAACTTCAGCCCTATATTAACAGTATGAGGGAACAGGTCTCGAAGATCATTGAAACAGAGGTCGGTAATATCTCAATTAAGGCAACCACATCAGAAAAAATGGGGTTTGCAGGCAGGGAAGAAGGGATCATTGCGCAATGCACTGTCTTGCTTAAAATGTATTAAAAAGAATGGCAGATCAGAT
>JAASTO010000012.1 GCA_021767245.1 Balneolaceae bacterium | reverse complement strand
TTGTACCAGGTCATTTGTCGTTTTGAATACTGCCTTGTGCTTGTTTTAATCTTCTCGATGGCTTTTTCCAGCGACCACTCTCCATCCAGGTATTTTGTGATCTCCTGATATCCGACCGTATTCAGCGATTGAAGATCTTTTGAATGCCCGGCTTCAAGTATTGACTTCACCTCATTAACCAATCCCCGTTCTATCATCTCATCCACGCGCTTATTTATGCGTTCGTAGAGTTTCTGTCTGGGCCACCTCAAACCAAATACAACGGTGTGCTCATCAGGCTGTATCTCTCCCCGCTGATGGAAGCTGCTAAATGGCTTTCCAGTTTGCATCCACACATCCAGAGCTCTTATGATCCGTTGTCGGTTCATACCGTCCATCTTTTCAAGGTATTCAGGGTCAATTTCCCTCAACATATTGTAAAGCGATTCTAGCCCTTCACTCTCGACCCGTTCGTTTAATTTGTTGATGTTATCTTCATCAGCTTCCGGCATTTCGTTGAAGGGCTGGATCAAACTTTGAATATGGAGTGTACTTCCTCCCACATACAGCACGTGATCAGAGTTTTCCAGAATTTGCTGCTCCCAGACCTTCGCACGTCTCTGAAAATTCATGGCGTTATCATCCTCTTCCAGTTCAAGCAAAGAAATATTGTAATGCTTCACCCTTTTCATTTCTTCGGGAGATGGCTTTGCCGTGCCGATATTGATATGCTTATAGCATTGCCTTGAGTCAGCCGATATGATAGCTGTATCTAATTTCTCTGCCAACTTAAGTGATAGCTCAGTTTTACCGGATGCCGTAGGACCTAAAAGTATAATGCGCAAAATGTAGGTTATTAGTGTTAAGGTGTGATTGTGCTAAAGTGTACGGTGTTGTGTTATAAGGTAAAAACAATAACACCGTAACACCATCACACTGAAATACCGCAACACTAATTAAAAACAAACCTAAGCGAAATACGATGGGTAAAGCCCAGGTCACTGGACGCTCCGGCAAAACTGGCGAAGCCATAATCGAGCACAAACCGGGAGACTTTCAATCCCATACCGAGGGTTGGGGAAGCAGTAAAACCGGATACCGGGTCGGTAATAAAATCCGTGACCCCAGCCCGTAATGCGATCAAATCCTTGTATAAAATCTCTCCACCTACATGAGGTTCAATACTCATCCTGCCAACGTTGATATAATAAGCCTGACGGTTTTCAAAAAACAGATCGGCATCCACGGCAGCTATAAATTTAAGATCATTTGAAATATTCACCCTTTTTGAAGCACCAAGCGTAACAGAAGGCAACACATATTCATTTTGACCGGTGGGCAGGGTAGCACCAAGGCTGTCGAACTGAGTCTCATAATCACCAAAAGCACTTTCATCCACCGTCCACATCTTTTGCATGGTTGTGATATCTCTGACCGATAACCCAAGGTCCGCGATCTCCGTTTTGTATTTCACACCAACATCCAGACTGTACCCCCAGGCCTGTGCAAACGGCCCCAGCTTATGGTGAATAACCTTAGCGGATGCTCCAAATGAAAATTTATTGGTTCGTTGCATAGCATATGAAAAGAAGAAGGCCATATCCGCCGCACTGAAACGTGTAATGTAGTCCTCCACATTTCCCCGGGGCTGATCGCGATCCCGATCCCATGCATTCAAAGTATTAGCAATGTTATCCACTCCCTGCCTGAAAAAACTAACCGACACCACTCCTTTAGTGTGTTTCAATGGGAGTGCAGCGGCTCCGTAATCATATCCAACAATACCATTGAATCTCTCAGAATGCATATACATGATCTGCGGGGAGGAAATATCGGCCAACCCGGCTACATTCCAATAGGCTGATGTCACATCATTGGCTAAGCCTGCATGAGCATTACCCATCCCCAGGGCTCTTGCGCCGCTTCCTGTTGATAAAAAGTCATTTCCATACTTTGCCACTGCTGTCTGGGCTAACACCTCCACAGAACTAAAAAAAAGAACTAAAAGCGCCGGAAGGAAACGGATCATCTGATGAGTTTTATAGTTAAATTAATGCAGCGCTAAATGGTTACTTACAGTGACTTGACAGGACTGAAAATTGCACTTTCTGCGGTTGCAGAGAGAGCGAGTATTTCTTAGTATAAGCACACTTCAATGAAAGGGCAATATCGGATAAAAAGGGCCCTTAAACCACTTTAAAACTTGTGTATATGAAATTTTCCGTATCGAGTAATGAACTGAACAAAGGACTTTCGGCCGTTATTGGAGCCGTTCCTTCAAAAGCCACTTTGCCCATTCTTGAAACCATTCTTTTTGAGTGCGAAGACGGAAAGCTGAAACTGACAGCCACCGACCTGGAGATCTCCATCATAGAATACATCAATGCGGATATTGAGGAAGAAGGAGCCGTAGCTATTCCTGCGCGCAGGTTACTTGAAACTCTGCGTCAGCTGCCAAATATTCCGGTATTCTTTGACGTGGATGACCGAAAGAATATCAATTTCCGTACCGACAAGGGTACCTATAAGCTGGTTGGGGATGACGCCGATGAATTCCCGGAAGTGCCTTCCTTAGATGATGGTACCACGATCAGCACAACCACTGAGCTGATACACAATGCCATTCACAAAACACTCTTTGCCGTATCGAGTGATGATCTGAGACCCGCCATGATGGGTGTGTATTTTCAGATCGGAACGGACGAAAGCAAATTTGTAGCAACTGATGGTCACCGTTTGGTAAAATACACCAACCGTGAGATCACAGCCGATAATGACGTAAATTTCATTGTTCCGGATAAAGCCCTGAGTCTCATACAGAAAACCATTGAAGGAGACGATTGTGATCTGACCGTAACCGAAGATCATGCCCGCTTTAAAAGTGGAAATACCATAGTGATCACCCGCCTCATCAACGAGCAGTATCCCAACTACGATTCTGTGATCCCAAGGGACAACGACAAATTCCTGACGATCAATAAAGATCAGATGCTATCCACTGTTAAGCGTGTGGCTATCTTTTCCAGCACAACTACGCGTCAGATCCGACTGCAATTGGGTTCAGACAAGCTAACCATCCGTGCAGAAGACCTTGATATGAGCAGTGAAGCCAAAGAAACCATCGAATGCGAATACTCAAATGATGAGATGGAGATCGGTTTCAACGCAAAATATCTTGGGGATGTACTCAGCAACATTGACGACGATGAGGTCACCTTTGAGTTTTCTTCGCCTAACCGAGCCGGCATTGTAAAGCCTTCTGAGGAAAATGAGAACGAAGATATTCTAATGCTTGTGATGCCGGTGATGCTCAACAGCTATGCCTGATGAGTCAGATCATAACCCTTACAACTGATTTCGGATTACAGGACCATTACGTTAGCGCCATGAAAGCGGTGATGCTGGGAATAGCTCCCGATGTCCGATTCGTGGACGTTTCTCATGAGATCCCACCTCAGGATATCATGGCGGGGGCCTGGGTTATAAAGAATTCTGCCTTTTTGTATCCACCGGGAACCGTTCACCTTGTTGTGGTCGATCCGGGGGTAGGTACCAGCCGGCATCCCATCGCCCTCAAGATAGAAGATCAATATTTTGTGGGGCCTGATAATGGCATTTTCTCTCTTCTGTTCAAGGAATACGACTTTAAAGCCTACAAGCTGAGCAATTCAACATTCTGGAAGCAGGGTGTATCCAACACCTTTCATGGTCGTGATATTTTTGCACCGGTTTCCGCTCACCTCAGTAAAGGGGTTCCCATTCATGAGATCGGTGAACCGATCGATGACCTGGTGACTTACCACTGGGCGGTTCCTATTGCTGACAGAGACGGATTGCAAGGCTGGGTGGTTCATATCGACCGTTTCGGGAATCTGATCACAAACCTTTCCGGTGACCTGATCGAAGATCACCTGAAAAAGAAAATTGTTAAGATCTACGTTGGAAATACCATGCTCAATAAGATCGTGTCGACCTTTGGGGATGTTGAGGAGGGTGAACCGGCCGCCTTTATCGGTTCATCGGGCATGCTGGAGATCGGCATTAACAAAGGAAATGCTGCCCGCATGTTAAGTGTTGACAAAGGTGCTCAGATATCGATCGTTTTGCAAAAGTAAGTGCCCTCAGGTTTTTAAAAGTCTCTGAAACACATTACGGTTCAAAAGCGTATCCTCTTTAAAAATCACCCATTATGAAGTTAGAATTACGTTCGCCCATAGATGAACGCGCCGGCATTCACGTCCCCGATGAGGTCGCTCAATTAGCCAAGCCCTTTAACGGAACCGTTGTATCCAAAGAAGGGGATGAATATCCGATCAAGAATAACATCATAGACTTGTTAGGTAAAGAGCCTGACTTTACCTCTATTGCAAATTACTCCAATCACTGGAAACTTACGGCCTCGATCTATGAAGACATCTGGCGTAAGCGATCACTATCACTGCTTTCGGGAGAGGAATTCCCAATTGAAAAGGAACACGAGCTCCTTATTGAATGGACCGCTCCTAAAGCGGATGGCTGGTATCTTGATCTCGGCTGTTCTACTGCTCTTTATGGCAGAGCCCTCAAAGCTGCTCAGAAAAAGGCCAACATCGTTGCGTTAGATTTTTCATCGCAAATGCTGGAAGAGGCTCGCCTTAAGGCAGAAGCTGATGAAACCGACATGTACTTCCTCAGAGCCGATGGCCGCCACCTGCCTTTCTTTTCGAACACTTTTGACGGGGTAGTTATGGGGGGCACACTCAATGAACTCACTGAAGAGATCAAAGTATTGTATGAGGCAAAACGGGTAATAAAAAATGATGGGGTTTTCTTCATGATGCACCTCATTAAGTCCGATGCCTGGTATGGGCGACTTCTTCAGGAATCAGCTTCCCTTGGTGGTATAAAGTTCTGGACCGTTGATGAAAGCAACAAGCTATTTGATCAGGCCGGTTTTAAGGTTGAAGATCAACTGGTGAAAGGGATCGTCTGCTTTACCAAACTTCGGCCATTTAGAAACTGAGGGTATCTCAGTTTTTGTTGATCGTTGACTTTATTAAGCTGTTTAAAAGATCTGACTCAGGATCTTTTACATATACCGTATCGGTTCCTCTAACGGAAAACTTGATTTCTGGGGCCTCTGTTGCTTCATTTAATACATTACCATGTTTGTCTATAAGAATGACCACTAAAGGGTTTCCTTTCATTTTGAGGTTTTGATAAAATTGAACCAATACAGACCCATTATTCAGACAATGCAAGCCGGATAACCAGGAAGCTGAACCGTATATCTCCATCATTCTTGTCGGATTAGATGACATTTTGTGCTTTTCCATTCCTGTAAATAGTTCTGTATCGATCCGAACCTCGTTGAAACTATCTCCATTAAGATCAAAATAAAAAAGCTTAGGAAGCATGGCATGAACCGCAACGATCTTATCCTGACAAACTACCGCATACGAAGACTCCGCTAAGGTCAATGGCTGCATACCATATTCTGCTGGATCGACCGGCAGTTGAAAAAACGCTTTTTCCACTTCCATGGTTAACGGATCAAAGAAGTGTAGTAAATAGTGGTCATCGGGAGTGGTCATACCACCAATCAACAATACCACTCCATTTGGCAGCATCTTTAAGCCATTTAATCGCGGAATACCCGTGTCTGTTACAGTTTGGAATTTTCCCGTAGCGTCAAACTTTGAAATCCTTCCTTTGAATTCTGAAACGAGATATTCCCCTGTTGATAATTTTACGACAGAGGTTGGTTTCTCGAGATCCCCCGGACCCCTTCCATATCTCCCAAAGTAGGTCAATAGCTTTCCCTCTTTATCATAGACCAATACCCGGTGTGTTTCCTGATCTACGACCAAAATTTCATTTCCACTTCTTTCCTGAAATCTTGGCGAGCCTAAGATCACCTCATTATTTTCTTCTAAGGTGAGTGTATCAGTGATCTCAATATATTGCCCGTAAAGATCATTTAACGACAGCAATAAAATAACTAATACGGGTAAGAACGCTCGGCTCATAGGTTTGGATAATTTAGAATTCTCAATGAATCTAACCGGCATCCTTTATAAATCAAAATATGTACCCTGCCTGAAAGACAGGCCTTCTTACATCTGATCCGGTGCCGATATGCCCAAAATACCCAACCCATTTCGAAGCACCTGAGCAGCGGCTTTGGCCAATTCTGTTCGGGCATGAGCCAGCTCCTCGTCTTCACCTAATATTCTGCAATCATGATAAAAGGAGGTAAAGGCTGATGCCAATTCATTAAGGAAGGTGATCACGTGGTGTGGTTCACGCAGCCTTGCTGCATTGCCAACGGTTTCTGGAAACTTCAGCATGGTTTTGATAAGCGTGATCTCACTTGGATGCTCTAACAACTTCAGGTTAGCCTTTCCGCTCAGTTCATATTCATCATTCACTTTTCTGAGAATACTTGAGATACGGGCATGTGCATATTGCAGATAAAACACCGGGTTCTTCTCGCCGGCTTCTTTTGCCTGTGCAATGTCAAATTCGAGGTGAGTATTTGGGGAACGCATGAGGAAGAAGAATCGGGTTACATCCGCACCCACTTCGTCCATAAGATCATCCAAAGTCACAAAGTTAGCCTTCCGTGTACTCATCTTAAACGGTTTGCCATCTTTAACCAGCGTTACAAACTGATATACAACCACATCAACCTTATCGGGGTCGTAGCCAAGGGATTTGATCCCACTCAGAACATCCGGGTAAGTGGCGATGTGATCGGCACCAAACACATCCACACACAGGT
The DNA here is from genome assembly GCA_021767245.1 of Balneolaceae bacterium. Lineage (GTDB taxonomy): Bacteria > Bacteroidota > Rhodothermia > Balneolales > Balneolaceae > Gracilimonas. The sequence continues at coordinate 18,648 of JAASTO010000012.1, read as the reverse complement.
CATATCCCCGGTCTAACTTGTTGGCGTGGTAGGCAATGTCAGGCAGGCGATAGGTCGGTTCACCCGAACTTTTAACCAACACCGTGTCTTTATCCTTGCCAAAAGCTGTGGTCTTGAACCAAACCGCTCCATCTTCATCGTAAGCCAGATCGAGATCTCTAAGCTTTTGAATGGTCTCTTCGATCTTACCATCTTCATACAAGCTGTGCTCGTTAAAAAAGGAGTCCATTTTGATATTCATGCGCTTCAGAGTTGCACTGATATCTGCAAAGATCTCCTCTTCAGCTTTTTCCTTGAATGGCTTCTCATCGGCTGCACTCAACAAACCATCTCCAAATACATCAAGTAAAGATCTGGCAATATCCTTGATATATTCTCCTTCGTATCCTCCCTCCGGAAACTTCTCATCTTTACCAAGCAGTTCATAATAACGCGCCCTGACACTCTCACCCAAAACACGCATCTGCCGCCCGGCGTCGTTGAAATAATACTCTCTTTCCACATCCGCGCCGGTCCATTCAAGCAATCGTGCCACAGTATCACCCAATACCGCATTTCGGCCGTGGCCAACTGTCAGCGGTCCGGTTGGGTTTGCACTCACAAATTCTACCAACACTTTTTTGCCTGTATTTGTATCGGTTTTTCCGAATGATTCTCCACCTGTTAACACCTCATTCAACTCGTCAAGCAGATAATCATCCGAATACCTGAAATTGATAAACCCCGGTCCGGCAATCTCAACAGCAGATATTTTTTTCTCATCATACTCAAGGCCATCCACAACTTGTTGGGCAATGGCACGAGGATTATTCCTCAGTGGTTTGGCCAGCATCATGGCAATATTGGATGAGGCATCTCCGTGTTCAGGCTGATTGGGAGCCTCTATTCTGATATCCGGTTTCTCTTGCAGATCAAATTGTTTGAGTGAGTTGCTGATGATCTCAGCGATGTATTCTTTCATGGTAAATAAAGATTTCGAATTTGCTCAAAGATAAGACAAAAACTGACTATGAATCAGCTTCCTTTAAAACTCTGTGGCATAAAAAAAGGGACCCCATTACTGAAGCCCCTTAAATTCTCTAAAGATCAGGTCAATTCATGTAGCTTTCTACAAGAGCTTTGAATTCTTCAAAGGTGCGGGGATTTCTTTCCACCTTATCACCATTGATATAGAAAGTAGGGGTAGAGTTTACATTCAGGCGCATCCCTTGTCGCTTATCTGCCATCACAATGCGTTGCATGTCGGCTGAATTAAGATCCGCACGGAATTTTTCCATATCAAGTTCCAGGCTCTTGGCATAGCCAATAAACATGGATTCGGCATTACCTCTTGACCACTGTTCCTGTCCGGCAAAGATCATATCATGCATTTCCTGATATTTACCCTGAGCTCTTGCGGCTTCAGCGGCTCTTGATGCAAGTTGAGCGTATTCGTGCATATTCAGTGGAAAATGCTTTGTGATGAGTGAGATATCATCTCCGAATTCCGCCTTCAGTTGTTCTTCAATAGGTACGTAGTATTTACAAGCCGGACATTGGTAATCGCTGTATTTTATGATCTCAACTTTGGCTTGAGAGCTCTCACTGCTTTGAGCCATCAGCGGACCGCTGAATATCATTGCAAAAACGGTGAGCAAAAATAATACTCTTTTCATGATCTTTATCCTTTCTTTCTGTAGAAATTTACTTTATCAAAATGTCGTTCTAAGATAACACTCATTTTTTCAATTATCTGTGGAATTTGACCAACATTGTTTGCTGTTCCAAAAGATAAACGTATGAACTCCCTCGCTTCTTGTTCACTTTTTCCCAAAGCACTCATAGTTCTATTGGGTCTATCGGAACCAACCTGACAAGCACTACCTGTTGAAATAGCCAAACCCGCCTGATTGCACTCCAACATTAAGTATTGCCCCTCTATACCGGGAAATCGTAACCCCAGGATATTGGGTACACTTTTGTTCGTGTCACCTACAATCTTTACATCAAACTCCATTTTATGCAGCTCATTGATCAACTCATTTCTAAAGCTTTTTAAGCGTTTCTGTTCCGATTCTTTATTTAAATGGATAAGTTTTGCTGCCGTCGCAAATGCGGCAATGGCAGGAACATCATCGGTTCCCTGCCTTATAACCCCTGTTTTATCAGGATTTGGTATAACAGCTTTACGATCTGCAGCTGGATCGATCCAAACGGCACCCACACCTTTTGGGCCATAAATTTTATGAGAGGAAACAGTGATGGCATCAATATTTAACACCTGAATATCAAGATCCAATCGGCCATAACTTTGTACGCAATCACTATGAAAAAGAATATCATGTTCATCCAATAAAGCCCCAATCTTTTTAATATCCTGAAAAACTCCTATCTCTGAATTAACATGTTGGATGGAAACTAAAACTGTTTCTTCCCTGATCGATCTTTTAAGCTCTTCAATATCTATAATGCCACTTTCATCAGTTGAAAGCCGGGTTACCTCATATCCGTCTTCCTCTAATTTCAGATATACATTCTCAACCGATGAATGTTCAACCTGAGTCGTGATAACATGACCACCTTTTGATGATGCCCTAAGCAGAGAGTATATCGCTAGGAAATTCCCTTCCGAAGCTCCCGAGGTGAAGAAAATATCTTGCGGTCTCGCATTAATTGTTGAAGCAATGGTCTTAGCCGAAGCCTCCAGAATTTGTTTTGCAGCTGAACCTTCATCATGTAAACTATTCGTGTTGCCAAAATAGTGTTTGGCTACATTCACATACACTTCCAGCGCCTCGTCGCTGATCTGAGTTGTAGCCGCGTGGTCCAAATAGATCATCTATGATCGCTCTTGAGATTAAAATCAGGTATCTTCATCTACCTCAATAATAGTCAAATAAAACGCCCTAATCATAACAATGAATAAAATTGAGCTCTCGAACATACTTAAAAAAGCCTTTATCGAAGATATTGGCATGGGAGATTTAACCTCGGAGTCGATCTTTTCTTCAGACGAAACAGGAACAGGTATTTATACTGCAAAGTCAGAGGGCGTACTGTCGGGACTTCAGGCTATCGAGACAGGTTATGGGGTTTTAGACCAAAACATTGAGGCAACCTTATTCAAGCACGACGGAGAAGTTGTAAAAAAGGGTGAGAAAATCTGTGAGGTCAATGGATCCATCCGAAACCTTTTGACCGGTGAACGGGTAATATTAAATCTTATACAGCACCTTAGTGGTATTGCAACCTCAACATATGAAGTGATCAGGCTTCTTGGTGATCCATCCATATCTGTCACTGATACACGCAAGACCCTGCCCGGGCTCAGAGCGCTTCAGAAGTATGCCGTCCGGTGTGGCGGGGGACAGAACCACCGCTTCAGGTTAGACGATGGTGTGATCATCAAGGATAACCATATCAAAGCAGCAGGCTCTATCACAAAAGCAGTGAGATCTGTAAGAGATCATTGTGGCCACATGGTTCGGATTGAAGTGGAAACTGAAACTCGGTTGCAGGTAGAAGAAGCCGTGGCGGCCCAAGCAGATGTCATCATGCTTGATAACCGTTCTCCGAATCAAGTAAAAGAATTAAAAAAGCTCATTCCTGATAATATCATAATTGAAGTTTCAGGTGGTATCACACCACAAAACATTGCTGATTATAAAAAATGTGGTGCAAATGTGATCTCTCTTGGCTGGCTTACCCATTCGGTAAAAGCCCTTGATATCAGTTTTAATCTAGAGTAAAAGCCAATTACCTGAAACGCCTTAAGCTATTATTTTCGAATTTAGAGTTTAGCTAAGGAATAGAACTTCCCGACATCAATTCTCTGATGGACTGCCAATTATATATTTCAAAGGTTTTATTCTCAGACATAGCTATGAGTATTCCTTTAGGAAACATTTCATTAAGTGACTCATTAGCCACTTCAATTCCATCAGTAGATACTGCATTATAGTTTATTTTCGTAACAAGTTGATGGTTATGAGGGTTTTCGGAAGAACCTTCTCGGGGGTAGATATTCAGTTTACCTCCTTGCTGATCAGAAACTATGATATAGCCTGTAGAATCAGTTTCCGAGTAAATGGCAATCCCTTCACGGTCTTCAGTAAATTCATCGGTTCCAAAAACAGCTAATTCTTGGTTACCTTTATCAGGTTCAGCAAAATATTTACGAATGCCATAGCCTTCATCAGAATAGTAAACGTAACCTAACCGATTATCTACGGCAATAGCTTCGATCTCTGTTGAGCCCTCAAATCGCCCAAACTTTCTTGCCAGCTCAGCTGTAAAACTTTCCGTATTTGAATCATAAGTCAATAAATATTGATGAAGATATCGGGAATTATCCGGGGATGACTTTCGGCTTACAACCACATAGGTGCTATCCGCGTTAACCGGTTGGTAAACTGCCACTCCCATTACCAGATTATGATTAGGTTCGTTACCAAACACAGTCACACCTCCTCCGTCAACAGGCTGCATGTCTGGCAAGCTGAATATCCGCAGCTGCCCATTTATCCGTTCCGTTACAATGGCAATATCCAACGTTTTGTTACCGGCAGATACATCATACGCTACTGCTACATTATTAGGTCGGTCTAAGCTGTCTACAACCAAAGAGTCGATTATTTTCCCTTTCAGATCGAAAACAAACAGAGCTCCCTCAGCCTCCATTTTATCCGTACCAAGAATCAGGCTTTCACCCGGATTCTGCCGATTCACCCAGATAGCAGGATCATCACTGTCGAAACGAACCGTATCTGTTATTATAGCAGGCTTTAAAACCGTCTCCAGCTGTAATGTTGATTTTTGATTACTATTGCACGAGGTAACTGTGCCAAAAAAAGAAAACGCTAAAACGAATGAAATATTCAACCTGTTATTCATAGTTGTGTTGGGCTTAATTAATTCTCGCTTCCTTCATATTATTTTGATATTGCTGTGAATTATGAAAAAAAACTCGGCGTGAATGGTTATTCTTTATCCCTCAGATAAAAAGGTTGTGTATAAATGGTTCCTTCATTTCCTTCCAATTCCGCCCTTACGAATAAACTGTAATCAGGTACGTCCGATTCTGTAATGGAGAAACCGGAGTGAATGGTTTCCGTGCTGTCGGTATTGGGATTATGAGTGCGCCACCTGATCTCATTGACCAAATCTTTCTTATCCACAGTTAATGTCACCCTGTTTTCTTCTACTAAAACGTCGATGATATTAAATGCTCGTTTATTGTACTGTTCGGAGGGTTTCCAAAGATACGTATATCCGTTTTTCATAGCATTCATTACATCCGGTGCCGATCCGTCCTGAATATCGGGATGCAGTGAACCTGGTCTGAAATTTTCCAATAAAAAGACATTGCGATTCCAACCCAATGTATTCTCGGTGTGCATATCATCTTCACCGAACAACCAGATAGGCCGTTCAGCTCCGCCCAATTTATGCTGAATTCTATCATAATGAGCCCGATCTCCCGGGTGGCTATCTTCCCGGTTGAAAACTGACTGTCCTACCAGGGCATCATATCTTTGATACATGTCGGCATACCAGTGTGCGGTTAGCCCCAATCTTTCAACATACCGGCCAGGATGCGCAAGGTAAGCTAATCCACCCAGTTCTGTTACCTGATCGAGGGATTCCATTTCTTCCTCAACATGTCCCGACCAGAGGTTGAATACACTTATCGTGTGATGATGACCTGAAAGTTCGTTTCCCTCCACCGAAACCATTCCAAGTTCTACGGGGTCGCGATCCTCCCATGGCTCGTTGTGAATTTCTGCATAAGTCTTTCCACCTTCTCCTTCATGAACAACATCTTTTATCTTATCATAAATTTGTGAAAGCTCCGTCCAGGGGTAGATAGTATTCATGTGATCGTGAGGTATATGACTGCTGTGCTCAGCCAGGGTCAATATTTTATATCCCTCCTCATGATACCTATCAATCACCTGATGAGGGTCATACCCGCCATAATCCCCCATATTCGGATGTGTATGAAACTCGGCATCATAATGACCTATTTCGCTCCAATTCAGATCTTCGTAAGGTGACGTGAATTTCCGGTCGTTGAACTGATCTCCACAACCAGTAAAAAGAAACAATATCCCAAAGACGGATACTAACAGCGCGCTTGTTAGGAGCTTTGATTCTGCCAACATAAAATGAACCATTGAGAATCTCTTTTCTTTATTCATTGCCTTATTTTTTAACTAAGATTAATCCTGATAATACTTTTAATTTTCATCGGGTTGAGCGTTCATGATATCAAACTTGGAAGGTTTTACATCTTCCATGCTGTTACCCCGGCGGTATTCATCATGAATGATCCCATATTCGCTGGAGGCTCCCGCTGATTCGAGCCCAAGATGGAAGATTGGCCCATCATCATCGTTATAGCCAATTGGACCGGTGTACTCAACAACTTGTTTACCGTTCAGCCAGACACTCACATGTCCACTTTTGTTATAAACCCACCTTACCTTTACAATCACATCATTCCAGGTTTCTTTTTTAAATGTTGCAGGGTCGACCTTAAGCTCAACTCGCCTAACCGATTCTTGGGTAGAATAGAAGGCTTGGTCAGTGTTTGCAGTGAGGATGAGTTTTCCATCTTTGATTTGAAAAGCTAACGCAGGTTCACGTGACTGTTCAACTTCATTATCAGGTAGGCCAGTCCATTTTGCTATAGTATAGGACGTATTCAACCCTGTGCCTTCAGGTATATAAGTACTAAACCCGTACCAAGTTGTTTGTCCAATTCTGGCATCGTAGGGATCTGTGATAAAAGATGCGGGATTTTCTGCACTGATATTGAACTCAGCTGCGTGGTTACCATTTCGTGCTAACCCATGATCTACTTTCACCGCTTTATTAGCCAGGCTTAGGTCCCACTTTTCGAGGTTGCCATCTTCAAAATCACGAACTGCAGGATTTTCGTAAGCGATGGTATTATCGTGAGTTCTTTGTGAGATTCGGTTTTCCTTTATCTCAATAATTTGATTGGGTTTTCCTTCTTCTTTTACAAGTTTGAATGCATCATATAGATCCCTTGTGGCAGTGTATGAACGGAAATATAGGCTATCATTATCTATCGATATTTCTTGGAACAATTGAGTGTTTTCGGCAGCCGTCTCCCTTTTCGCTTCATAATTTTCCCAAGCTTCCGGTTTAAGTGTATACATTTTGCCACCACTTACCGATACTACATATACAGTGCCTGTTCGATCCCTCATATTAATCCCTGAAGTGATGTTTTCTGCTTCAGCTGGTGTGCTTCCCCGTGCATAGCTGTGGTCGTGACCATTTAGTACCAAATCAACTTTATGTTTATCAATAATGGGCTTTATTGAATTTCTTACTACTTCATTATCTCTTCCTCTTGAGGCAGAGAATACCGGATGATGAAAAGTAAGAATTGTCCACTTATTTGGATTATCGGTCAGTACCTGATCCAGCCAGGCAGCCTGCTCTTGGGGCATATCGTTTGAATTTAATGCAACAATGCGAACCCCTTGATAATCCACATAGTAGGTGGTTTCCTTTAGCACTTCTATGCCTTCTGGCCCGTTTTCCGGCAAGGTAAACTGGTACCTCCATTGATACGATAAGTGTTCTTCATCTTCATCGGGGTTAAACTCATTATACTCGTGATTTCCCGGGACAGGAATAGCAGGAAGCATACTATGGATCCAACCACCCGCCTCAAACCATTCGTGCCATTCAGAGTCATTATGAGCACGGTTGATCAGATCTCCGGCGTGGATAATGAAGCGAGCATCCGGTTCTTGACGGTAGCCTTCTCGAATCAATCTCGACCATAGCTCCATAATCTGATTTTGAGCGTCCCCTACATATAAAAATGTGAACGGTTCTTGTTCCTTAGAGGCTGTTCGATAATGAATCCATTCACTCCATTTTTCCCCGTCACCTACACGATAAGCATAAAGTGTGTTGGGTTTCAAATCGGTAAAAGTTACGGAGTGATAATTAGCCACCACTTTTGCGTTGGCGATATGCATGGCATTCATCGTCTCCGTAAGTGCCTGCTGTCTTGTTGAATTACGCCAAAAACGGGGAGCTGCTGTTGCAACTGCAACTTCAGCAACGGCTTCTGTAATCGAGGTATCCGTTCTCCAGGAAACACTGAATGATGTCGCGGGATCATCAAAAAACGTGATGGATATCCGATCGGGATAAGGGGAGGGCGCGCTCCATGACTTAGTATAGACGGGAGCTTTGTAAGACTTAAATTCCTGAGCTTGTAAAGGAGTGGCACTTAAGAAAATAAGTGCCACTACTAAGCCACAAGCACAATTTATATTATTATACATGTGAATATGATCTTTGATGATTCTTAAAACGAGAGGTTTACAGCAAGGAAAAAAGTCCTACCAGTGAGTTGATGACGGTCTAAGCGGCTTTTAATACCCTGGTATGATTGTTCTGATTCATTGGTCAGGTTTCTCAGCTGTGCAGTTATCCTTACATTTTCATTAGGAAGGGTATATCCGGCTAGTAAGTCATATGTGGTGCGGGCATCCTCAAAGCGATCGAAATCAGTTATCTTAGCACCTGCAGCTATTTCATCTTCGAATTCTAGATTACTGGCAGCAGACAATAGCATTGCACTACGGTGACTGGCTGCAAAGCGTAGTTCGTAGCCTTTTTTCTGATAGTACAAGATACCATTGAATACCTCACTCGGCTGACGAAAAAGTGGTAACTCATCTCGTGTAGGGATTTCAATTTTTGAATCGATCAGTGCCAAATTGAGAGTTGTTCCGAAGCCATTCAAAAAGCTTGGAAGAAATAGAAAAGCCTGATCATAAGTGAACTCTGCACCCCATAATTTGGCATCCTCAGCGTTCTTAAGCTGTTGAATTTCTAGTTCTTCAAAAAACACACCTCGAAAGTCAGTGTTATTGAGTTCAATTTCATCTGTAAAAATTTGGTTATTTATATCTTTGTAAAAACCACCTACTGAAATCAGTCCTCCTGAGGGCAAATAATATTCTACAGAAACATCGTAGTTAGTAGACTCAAAAGGCTTTAAATCTGAATTAGCTTGTTCTAAGGAGCCTTTATATACGCCTGGGGTGGTAGTTTCTTCATACTCAAATTCAGCAGTAGAAGAAAGAGCAGAAAAATCTGGACGCCCAATGGTATTTGACCAAGATGCACGACTTACTAGATTTTCGTTTATATTATATTTTAAGTGTACTGATGGCAACCAATCGGTGTAGGAGTTATCACCAAAGGCATTACCAATGTTTATCTCATCCGTATCGGCATTTTCTTCTATAATACGACTCTTTGATGTTGTATTGGTATGTTCTACTCTTAAACCACCAACAACATTGAATTTGGCAAAATTAACCGATGCCATTAGGTAACCCGCCGTAACATCCTCAGTATTTTCATAATCATCCTGAAAATCTTCTATGTAGGTTCCTACTTCATCTAAATCCAATATATCATTGAGATTGTCGGGAGTAGCAAATTCAGCAAAAGCTGCAGCGTCTCCATGTTGAAATGGTTCCTGACCACCTTGTTCCGGGTTAAATGGATCTAGCCTAAAACGGGATAAGTCTGCATAATTCCCCGAATTAAAACGGCTTTCCGATAATTCATACTCTGACTGGGCACGGTCTACTACTATACTGCGATCCCGATACCGGGCTCCTGCTTTGATATATCCAGGATTTCTTCCAATTAAAACGTCATAACTAAAATCACCGCTGATCTCATAATTTTCTTCCAATACATCCCTATAATTTAGGCCAACCGACCGAAGAATCATGTTGGATGGATCGGAAGCAAAACTTGGGTTGGGAGTATTTACATCGAAAAAGAAATTGGACACGTCGTAATCCAGGGGAATTTGACTTTCTGTAGCTTCAGGATTTTCCCAAGTTCCGTCTGGCCCAAAGTCTTCGGTATCACCTCTGGAATAAGAACTATAAATATCTGCCGTCAAGTTTCCGAATCGATTTTTGGTACCTAAAATAAAACTAGTCAGGTTTTCCGTTTCATTATCTCGGCTCAGATCAAGCTCCTGAGAACCAGCGGTCCAACGTCCTGTGGTAGGTGTTTGGTTGATCAAATCACCTTCAAAGGTCATCTCAAACTCAGAATTTAATGCTGTTTCTTCACTACGTGTGTAAAGGGTTTTCAGATATACTGAATTGTTATCTGTAAATCGATAATCAAAATCAGTATTGAAACCTGACCTTATACGTTCATTATCCTCAAGTTGTATTTCATTTTCATTAGGTAGAAAATAACCATTTTCATAGATCCACTCGTCTGGATCAACAACTGAAACCGTAAAATCGCGTTTAAAGTAGTTTGCAGATACTACCACACCTAATTTTTGATCTTTGCCAAAGCGTTTACCGGCTGTTCCCGAGAGCCGAAAGGGTAAATCGGTGTCACCAAAATTTTCAGTTTTTTGTCGCTCATGTATTAGCCCATCGGCCGAAAAAATGAAAAAGGGTTTACTTTTTTCAAATGCTGAAATAGTATTAATATTTACGGTTCCTCCTACAGCATTTCCTTCCATATCAGGAGTCACAGCCTTAATCACTTCAATACTTGAAATTATTTCAGTTGGCATAAGGTCTAATGCGGTTGCACGACTGCCTGCTGTGGAAGCAAGGTTTGATTTATTGTTAAGAGTTACGTTGTTCAAAGATGGTTGAATTCCCCTAATTGAAACAAACCTACCTTCACCTTTGTCTGTTTCTAATGCAACTCCAGCTACCCGTTGAGTAGCTTCTGCCACGTTTATATCAGGTAAACGGCCGAGATCATTACTGGTGAGAACTTCCCTAAGGTTTTCAGATTGCCGCTTTTGGCTTATTGCGTCCAGCTGACTTTTTCTGTTACCTACAATAGTTATATCTCCAAATTCTTGAAACTTGACCACTAGACGCACATTCAAGACCGTTTCATCACTCGATTGTACCACTACTGTATTTTTTTTATTCTCGTACCCTATACTTCTTATTATAACAGTTGCTTCTCCAACAGGTACATTATTTATTCGATACCTTCCCTCTACATCACTCGCAGCCCCTAATCCCGTTTGTTGTATAAGTACAGAAGCCCCAATAACCGGTTCACCTGTTTCGGCATCTGTTATAATACCGGAGATTACACCTCGTTGTTGTGCCTGTACATCTATCCAGACAAACAGCATTAATATTATTATAAATGGTCTAAGTCTATACATGGTTTGAAAAGTTAGTTTTTTTGATCAGTTAATTGGTTCGGAGTAATACTAACTTTCAATTGTTAAGTGCACTTTAGACAATTGTAAACTTACCTTACGTTCGTTATTACGTTATGGTAAAGACATACTGCTCTATATTACTCTTAAACTAAATTATCATGAACTTAAGATTGGCAATGTAATTGAGAGCTCTTCAGAGGTGTTTAGTGATTTTACTCTTTTTTTTAAAAAAACTCTCTGCTACTGAGTTTATGGCTGAGGTTTCTCAACACATCATCTGCGAAATATAGGGAGCTATTAAAACTGTAAAATGGAAGTGATCTCTCTTGGCTGGCTTACCCATTCGGTAAAAGCCCTCGATATCAGTTTTAATCTAGAGTAAAAGCCTGTTCACCTTAATCAAATTCAGCAAATATTTTTATACCTTTCTCCCTGATCAAAATTAAATTATTTACGAAACACACGTTGTTTTCAAGTATTTGAACATTTATGGAAATACTAGACCTGTTAGAGATTGAATCAGAAGTTTCCCTGCCAAGACGTTACAGTGAATTATCTGTAGCTGAAATGGAAAACAGGGTAAAAGAGATCAAAACAAAATTTGGAGACAGGCTATTCATTCCCGGGCATCATTATCAGAAGGATGAAGTGATACAGTTCTCAGATGCCCGCGGCGATTCCCTCAAACTCGCTCGTATTTGCTCTACAATGGCAGATGCTGAATACATCGTCTTTTGCGGCGTACATTTCATGGCAGAAACAGCTGATATGCTTACACAGGCTGATAAAAAAGTGATCCTTCCGGATTTGCGCGCCGGTTGCTCTATGGCAGACATGGCTGATATTGACCAGACGGAAGCCGGATGGGCTAAAATGCAGGACATTTGGGGAGATACAATCATACCCTTAACCTACGTTAACTCTACAGCTGCGATTAAAGGATTTGTTGGCAAACATGGTGGCGCCACGGTAACCTCATCTAATGCAAAAAAAATGCTGGAATGGGCTTTCACTCAAAAAGAACGAATCCTTTTCTTACCAGATCAGCACCTTGGCAGAAATACATCCTATGACCTCGGTATTCCATTGGATCAAATGGCCATTTATGATCCATTGACCAAATCTTTTGACAGTGAAGGAATTCTCGAGCATGTAAAAGTGATCCTATGGAAAGGTCATTGTTCGGTTCATGAAAAATTTAACGTGAAGCACATCGATAACCTTCGGAAACAAGATCCGGATTTTAAGGTACTGGTTCACCCGGAATGTACTTTTGATGTTGTTCAGGCTTCAGACCTCAACGGCTCAACCAGCTTTATAATAAACACTATCAAAAAAGCCCCTGCCGGTTCCAAATGGGCTGTTGGAACTGAAATGAATCTGGTAAACCGACTGGCTCAGGAGCATCCAGATAAAAAGATTATTTCTCTGAATCCTTTTATGTGTCCCTGCCTGACCATGAACCGAATAGACCTCCAACATTTGTTATGGTCTTTGGAAAAACTAGAAGAGGGTGAGGTGGTAAATCACATAACCGTACCAAATGAAATTACAGAATATGCTGTACTGGCTTTAAATCGTATGCTTGAGCGTTCTTAGTGAATGCTGAGAGATAGAGCTTTGCACTTTCTTTCCGGAACATCATATCATACTAACAGTACATCTTTTCACTTGCTATACCTTAAACCTTCTCTCAATTTTTAGTACATTCAGGAAACGCAATTCTATGATGAGCAAAACACCCACATTTTTTCTGTTTATTGCATTTTTATTACCGGCTATTACCTTTGCACAAAATCGTCAGGCCGGTGCGGATAATACATTACTGCCTGAGATAAATCCTCAGGATATTGAGATCCGAAGTGAATTCAAGGCTCGTTTTCCGGGCCTTAGGAGACAACCCATTTTAGGTTTCAATCCAAAACCACGTGTGTTTCAGATTGATCCTAACCGGACCCCTTTCATTGAAACCCGCGAGGAAGCAATTGCCGATATTTCTGTGACCCAGCTTGGCAGACCTGAACCGCCAACCCGAAATATCCTGCAAGACCCTGACCATATGAACGGATACATCCGAGCCGCTTTGGGTAGCTTTGTATCTCCTGATGTTAATGCTTACGGCTACTACGCCCTTGATGAAAGCAGTGCTGTCACCGGAAATATGAACATGCGAGGGTCTACCGGTCACCTTGACGGACCTGAAAGTTCTTTCCGTTACCTGGATGCCAATGTTGGCTATATCAACAAACTGCAAAATGGCCTGCGCCTTTCCCTCGATTTAGGGGCACTCAGTGACTTTAATGACTTATATAATCTCAATGACCCCAATATTCAGGGACAGATCGGTGAAACTGCCTCTAAAGATTATTCCGGTTTTAATGGTCAGCTTCACCTTCAAAAAATCAATAATACCCTTAAAGGCTGGGACCTGACCCTTGGAGGAAATGTGTTCAGCACATCGCTTGATGCCGGCTCTTCTACTCTTGGTGGTGAAACGGACGAAACAGCCGGACACCTCTCTTTTTCTTATTACTGGCCGGGTCAAAAGATGTACGAAACATTCAAGGTATCCGGCAACCTGGAGTCTGCCACCTATTCTTCAGATGCATTTGATTCAGAGAATTGGGTAAATGCAGAAGCGGCCGTTACTTATGAGAGGTTGTTCGATTTTTCAACCCGCGTTAAGGCAAAAGGTGGTGTGAGTTATATTACCGATGCCGTTGACAGCAAAGTCATGTTTAGTCCTGAGGTAGAGATCATTCACTATTTAAATGACCGCCTTTCTGTAACCGGAACAGCCTTTGGCCGCCCTGAACTGAACACCCTTCAGGAACACCATCAGTTCAATCGTTTTCTTTCAGCCGATAACCTGTTGAGATACTCATATGATGCTGGAGTCGGGGCCGAAGCCAACTTCCAGCTTTTTGGTGGCAACCGAGTATTTGGCGGCGCTACTTATACCCATACCCAAAACTATGCGTATTATCAGCGATCGCTTCTGGCTCCAAATGATACGCCCGGATTTTATTCTGTGATGTATGGAGACGCGAACATTTTTGAGATCTATGCCGGTGCAAATCAACAATTGGTACCTGAAAAGTTCTGGGCTAATGCGAAAGTTTATGCCCGCAGCCCTAAGCTATCTGCCGGTGGTGATATTCCCTACGAGGAAAAACTTGGCCTGGAGGGCTCTATATCCTTTAAACCGGTAAAAGAACTGACATTGAATGCGTGGGCTGAATATCTTGGAAAGCGTCAGTCACCTGAAACCGGTACTGAATTAAAAGCATTTGCATTACTTAATGCAGGTGCCGAATATCAGGTCAACGATAAAATTGGCGTTTTTGCCAAAATGTTGAACGTCTCAGGACAAGAATATGAGGTTTGGAGCGGCTATCAGGAACGTCCTTTTCAGATCTTTGGAGGTATAACCATAAAACTATAATCTCTTATGACAGATAAATTTTTAGAAGCACTGGGTGTGGTAATACGGGATCAGATCATAATGAAAAATTCGGTGGAAGTGAATGAACTTGGTACTTTCAAACCGGTTCATTACAACCAAAAACAGGAAAAACGTGCAGATGGCACCAATGTCATGCTGCCCCCAAAAGACACCATCGAATTTACATCTGCTAAAAAGGGATAAGCTATGCATATAGATCACTCAAAGCTTGTTGAGCTGCTTGTTGAAACTTCCGGTATCGAAAAAGAAAATATTGAAAATCAGCTGGCTGACTTAGTAAAAGAAATTAACGAGGCCATTGAAGAAGGGGAAGCCTATGAAATAGAAGGCTTTGGGGTCTTTAGTGCGATCGGGGAGAATGTAGTTTTTATTCCCGCTGATGAACTTGCCACAGAGATAAATTACAAATACGTGGGCATGGAAGCCTTAGAACTGGATGATGCTTCCGGTGCAGAAGACGAACCTGATTCTGAAGATAATGATGACCCCTTCGCCGGATTACTGGATGATGAGCCTGAGATGGCCGAGACTCCGGAACCGAACATGGATACTGCTGATGATACCGGTGAAGAAGATGGATCGGAGGAAGAAGAATCACCTTTTGATCTGGATGATGAAATTGATGAGGGTGAAGAAGAAGAGGAAGAAAAACCCGGTCCTGATAAGTGGGGTATCGATACCTATAAAGATGAAGGAGCCGAAACCATGTTCTCCGGACTTTTAGGAGATTCTCCCGATGAAGAATCAGAGCAGGAAGAAGAGCATTTTAAAGCCGTTTTCGATCAGGAAGATGATGGGGACGAAGACCTTAATCGAATTTCGGAAATAGAACGCGAACTTGCCGGTGAATCTGATGATGATTCCGATGACGAACAGGATCCTTTTGCAGCCCTGACAGATGTCAGTTCAGATTCCGATGAAGATGAAACATCGGATGAACTTGATGATGTCCTAAGTTCTGCTGAAGTAAAAGAGGATGAAGAGGAAGCAGATGACCTGGAAAAAGCTCTTTCTTCTTCTATTGATGAAACCGTAAATGAAGATGACGACTCAGACCCGATTCCGGTTATCAAGAATTTAGCATCGGATAAAGGCGATAAAAAAGGAAAAGACGAAGAGAAAAGTTCAGACAAAAAGAAAGAGACTAAACGAAAGCCCTTCAAACGGCCTCAAAAAGCCAAAGACACCGGGGGGCAATCTGCCATATTGTTGATCATTATCATCATATTAGTATTAGGCGGTGGGATCTACGGATTGGGTTACTTTGGGGTGGTTAACATTCCAGGCATTACTCCAACTCCGGTTCCAACAACCACACAAACAACACCAACGGCTCCAACCCCTGATGTAACTGACTCTGAACAACAGACCCAGGACACCCCTGATCCTGTAACAGAGACAACAGAGGCAGAACCGACTTCAAGTGATCAAAATGAGGCTGCTACAGGCTCTTCTGATCAGGAAGGTGAACCTGCCAACAATGAAATGGAACAAGCGACTGAAACTCAGGTAACAGAAACCACACAGGAGGCTCAGGATACCGATCCCCGTGAAACTGCTTCCTACGGTCTTACCGGCTCTTTAAATGAAGCAGCTAACAACGGATATACCATTGTGGTATACTCGTTAACCAACGAGGATAACGCCCGGGCTATAGTTTCAGAATTAACCGGTCAGGGATATCGTGTGATCTTAGCAGAAGTTCCGCATCAACAATATGGAACGCTTTGGAGAGTTAGCCTGGGACAGTTTGAAACCATGCGTGATGCCGCAGTGGCTGCTCAGGAACTTGGCAACCCCTTTACAGACAATTATTTCGTAACCCAAATTCAATAAATCAAAAGATCATCTACATGCACTCTTTATTGATATTTTTGCAGGATACCACTGCAGTTGACTCCCTGATGGCTATGCAGGAAGAAACCACTACATTCTTCGACCTTCTTGTTGAAGGCGGCGTATTAATGATCCCTATCACCATATTATTTATGATCGGTACGTACGTGATCGTTGAGCGCTGGAGAGCCCTGAATCGCTCACACGTTGATCCGGACAAATTTTTGGGTACCATTGAAAACATGCTCAAGTCCGGAAAAGGAGGAGCCAAAAATGCCATGGATTACTGTGATGAGTTTGATAAACCCATCTCCCGAATCATTAAAGCCGGCATTCGTCGCCTGGGCCGGCCGATCAGAGATATTGAGGACGCCATTGACAATGCGGGCAAAAAGGAAATCTTCTTTCTTGAGAAGCGCATGAACTGGCTGGCAACCATTGCCGGTGTGGCTCCACTGCTTGGTTTTACGGGAACGGTAACCGGTATGATCGAGGCCTTTATGGATATACAATCGTTGCAGGGTAATGTTAATCCAAGTGTGCTTGCCGGGGGTATATGGGAAGCTCTTATTACTACCGCGGCCGGACTTATTGTTGGTTTGATCGCTTATGGATTCTATAACTTCCTTCTGGGTAAGATCAACCGCTCAATTTTTGAACTGGAAAACGCCTCAGCCGACTTCCTGGATCTGTTGCAATCACCTGCAAAAAAAGAAAATAACTGATCATGGCACGCGATTTCAGAAGAGGAGATAAACGTTTAACGCCCCTGTCATTGTTTTCCCAATCGTCATTGACGGATATCGTACTTTTATTACTTATTTTCTTCCTGCTGACTTCCTCTTTTGTGACCAATTTCGGAATACGGGTTGAAGTACCAAAAGCCGAAAGCAGTGCCGCAACTGAGCAACAATTCATCTCAGTGGCTGTCACCAAGAATGGTGAGTTCTATGTGGATGGCGATCTGACTGCACGCGGATCATTGGCCTCAGCCATCAGAAACGCACGAAATAATAAGCCTCAGGGAACCGTTGTACTTAGGGCTGACAAAGACGCCAAAGTTGACGATGCCGTAAGAGTGATGAATATCAGCAAGGCATTGAATCTTAAAATTATCATGGCCACCGAACAAGGATCCTGACCACTATGGGCCGCTATAAATTCACAGAAGATGACCGTTTTGCACTTAAGGTTACCCTGGGTGTAAATACCATTCTTTTGATCCTATCTCTCATTTACACTTTTGATATGAATTCAAACGTGCGGCCTTCCTACATAGAAGTGGAATTTGGGGAATTCAGAACCGGACAGCTTGCCGAATACTCAGAGACACAAAATGAAGAAGTGGCTCAGCGACCAAATCCCTCTGAAGTAGAGCCAGAAGAACCGGTTGAAGAAGTGGTGGAGCCTGAGGTAACCCCGCAAACAACTACAGAAGAAGAAACCAAACCTGTAGATCTTCCCGATGAGGTTGAAGAAGTGGAGGCTGAGGAAGTCACCACCCCCGACACAGAAAAGATCGATCCAAACCAGCAGGAATCGCAACCTCAGGAAGAAGAGGTAGAAATTCCACCGGTGGCACAAGAAAATGAAACCGTTACAGAAGGCGCCGATGAGAGTGGCAATGTGGATGGTGCCACGGGAGACATGCAGTCGGATCAGGGCATTGGAAATGATGAGGAAAAGTCATCACCCTACGAATTAAGCTGGGAAGGCGAAATAGACCGATCTCCAATGGTTCAACCCCTACCCGAAAACTCCACCAATTCAGAAGCTGTTATTACCGTACGTTTTGAAGTTCGGCCTGATGGAACGGTTGGACGTATTATTCCACTTCGAAAAATGAACCCCGAATTAGAGCGTGAGGTAATGAGTACGCTAAAAACCTGGAGGTTTTCAAGACTACCCGGTGCTGTTCCTCAGGAAGTTCAGTGGGGTACCCTAACTTTTCGCTTCGTCGTTCAATAAAGCCTGAGATCTTATGAAGCTTTCTATTCTAATCCTTTGCTCAATGAGCATGTTAGTAACCATTAGCTGCAGCACAGATCAGTCTGTGAGTGATTATAATTTTCAAAGTGTTGTACCTGAACAGGTTGAGGTCGTTAGTCAAGAAGCTAATTCTGTAACC
>JAASTO010000134.1 GCA_021767245.1 Balneolaceae bacterium | reverse complement strand
AACTACTTCCAAACCGTTCCTAAAGATGCCCTCGAAAAAATGATCTGGGCCGAAGCAGATAAACTTGGCTACTTCATTAACACCGTGACGGAAGCTGTTCTCGCCAAAGAAAAGCAAGTGGTTAAAAATGAGAAACGGCAGGGTGTGGACAATCAGCCTTACGGTCATGCCGGTTATGTAGTGGATAAAAACCTGTACCCTGAAGGACATCCCTACAGTTGGCAGGTCATCGGTTCTCTTGAGGATCTTCAGAATGCCACCCTTCAGGATGTGAAGGATTTCTATAACAAATGGTACGTCCCGAATAATGCCACGCTTGTCATTGCCGGGGACTTTGATACCGCACAAGCGAAAGAATGGATCCACAAATATTTTGATGAGATCCCACGTGGAGAAGAAATTGAGCCTTTAGCCGATCAACCCGCTTCTCTGGATGAAACCAAAAAATTATACTACGAGGATAACTTCGCACGCTTGCCGGAACTCCGTATGGTATGGCCGGGGGTTGATCTGTATCACGATGATGCCTATGCCCTCGATATTTTGACTCAACTGCTTTCAGATGGTAAGAAGGCCCCTCTTTACAAAGTGCTGGTTGAGGAGGAAGAACTCACTTCGAACGTGTTCATGCGTAACGGGAATTCCGAAATTGCCGGTGAGATCTCACTCATAACAAGAGCCTATCCTGGAACCGACTTGAATGAGGTGGAAACAGCCGTAAATGAAGCCTTTACCCGATTTGAGGAAGAAGGTTTTACCTATGATGATCTCAACCGCATCAAGGCCGGTATTGAAACCAATTTCTACAACGGGTTATCAAGTGTACTTGGGAAAGCCTTTCAACTCGCTCAATACAATATTTTTGCAGGTGACCCCGGTTACATCAATGAAGATATTCAGAAGACTCTGGCCGTTACCAAAGAAGACGTGATGCGGGTGTACGAAAAATACCTCAAAGATCAGCCGTTTGTAGCTACAAGCTTTGTTCCGCAGGGGCAGACCGATCTTATTCTGGACGGCTCAAAAGAAGCTGAAGTTCAGGAAGAACAGATCGTAGCTGAAGGTCGCGGAGAGCAGTTTGAACTGCCTGAGGAAACTGAATATGAACGCACGCCTTCAAGCTTTGACCGTTCGGTAGAACCTCCTTATGGGGAAACACCTGCTCCGGCCATTCCGGACGTCTGGGAAGCAAGTTTGAATAATGGACTTGAGATCTACGGTATCGAAAATTACGAACTGCCTTTGGTAGAATTCGAGATCACTCTGAAAGGAGGTTTGATGCTGGAAGATCAGGATAAAGTTGGTGTTTCAAACCTGATGGCAGACCTAATGACCAAAGGTACCGCCAATAAAACGCCTGAAGAACTGGAAGAAGCGATCGACCTGCTTGGGGCAAGTATCAACGTGTATGCGGGCAGGCAGTCGGTAACGATCCGCGGTAACTCCCTGGCACGAAACTACGAAGAAACCATGAGTCTGGTTGAAGAGATCATGTTGCAGCCCCGCTGGGATGAGCGCGAATTTGAACTGGCTAAACAAAGTACTTTAAGTCAGATCGCACAACAAAGTGCAAATCCTAACAGCATCGCCTCTAACACTTTCAATAAGCTGCTGTACGGAGAAGACCATATTCTCTCCTATAATCCGGTTGGGACCACACATACGGTAGAGTCCATCACCCTTGATGACCTCAAGCAGTACTACGAAAATTACTTCTCTCCTTCTGTGGCCGATATGCACATTGTTGGGGCCATCAGTAAAGATAAGGTAGTAGCCTCACTTTCATCCATTGAAGAGCAGTGGGAAAACACACCGGTAGAGTTTCCGGAATTTGATCTGCCTGATGCACCGGAAAACTCCACGGTTTATTTCTACGATGTTCCTGATGCCAAGCAATCAGTACTTCGTTTCGGTTATCTGGCTATGCCTGAAACCGATCCTGATTTCTACAAAGCCAATATCATGAACTACAAACTTGGTGGCGGGGGATTTGCTTCCCGGCTCACCCAGGAACTGCGCGAAGGAAAGGGATATACCTATGGTATCCGGTCCGGATTCTCCGGAACTGATATAGCCGGTCCATTCAGCATTTCAAGCGGTGTCCGAACCAACGTGACCTACGAATCTGCGGCCTTGGTGAAAGAGATCCTCGAACAGTATCCGGATACGTTCACTGATGAAGACCTTGAAAATACCAAGAGCTATCTCATCAAAAGTTCAGCGCGTCAGTTTGAGACTTCAGGATCAAAACTGAATATGCTGTCAAACATAAGCTCCTATGGATGGGAACCTGATTATGTAAGGCAGCGTCAGGAAACGGTTCAAAATATCACTAAAGAAGAAATTCAGTCGCTGGCCAGGGAATATGCCGATCCCAACAAAATGATCTGGCTGGTGGTGGGTGATGCCAAAACCCAAATGGATCGCTTGCAGCAACTTGGATTTGGTGAACCGGTTCTTGTGAACGAATATTTTGAAGAGGGAAATTAATATTTAAGATCTCTTTTCAGACCAAGCCTGAAACGCCGATGATTCCATTGAGTTATCGGCGTTTTTTTGGCTCAATATCCGATATACGATTCCCCCGCCTGCAATTCCATGATACCTCTTCGCGTGGCGAATCGAACCGGAATGGACACAAAACCACCTCCGCGTTTTGCCTTTTTAACTACAAAATGGAGATGAGGTCCGGTTGCAAATCCCGTTGCCCCGGAATATCCGATAAGCTGCCCCATCCTCACATTTTGGCCTAACTCCACATTCACTCCACGGAATTTAAGATGGGAATAATCAGCAAAAGTGCCATCATCATGCATCACGGTAATGAAGTTGGCATATTCCATAAACTCGGCAGTAGGTCCCCCTTTTGAATTGCTTCCTTCAAGCATCACCACCTTTCCATTGCGGGCCGCATAGATCGGGGTTCCTTCCGGCATGGCAAAGTCGAGCGCATGTGGAAGCTCTCCCTGATGCGAGAAAGAGCCGTTGAAGCCCTGAGTCAGTAAAAACTCTTCCCCAATTGGGAACGGCAGTCGGTAGGCAAAAGAATCGTTGTGCCGCACGTTGACATCCCCCATATAATACCGATAACGGGAACTGTATTCCCAGCCCGCTGCCAAATTGGAGAACTCAAACTCCATCAGTTTTTGATCGGTATTTGGCTGAAGCACCTGCACAAGGGGGAGTTCCCGGCTGGGAGTCAAATTCTCATACTCCACCATATAATTCAGGGTTACGGGATAGAGATTGGAATTCTTGGCATAGATCTCAATGCCCGTTTCAGTTTCAATTCGGTAAACATTCACTGAACTGTTATCTTGAGTCAGTCCGCTAACGATCAAGAACAGAAGTAGCCAGAACGATTTCATGGTGATTTCTTTTTGGAGATTACTTCTATAATATCGGTAAAAAAAGATATCATCTAATATTAAATGGAATTAACGCTTGTACAACTTCTGCTGCTATTAGGAGCAGCTTTGGATTCTGAGACAGATGATCATGCTATTTATCTGAGGATCAGGAATGGGGATCAAAAAGCTTTTAAGATGTTTTTTGAGAAACACCATGACGAACTGTTTCGCTACCTGAAGCAAAAGGGATTGGCAAAAGAAGCTGCTGAAGACCTTATTCAAAAAGCTTTTGTGTACATCTGGGAAAACAGGGATGGTATTGATGAAACCAAATCGCTGCGGGCTTACCTTTTCCGTATCGCTTATACGAGAATGCTGAATCTCTTTCGCGATCATTCCAAATTTGATAAAAATCAGGAAGTACCCGATGTAGCCGAATCACAAAATTCTGCTGACGAAGCTCTCAACCGAAGGGAATTAAATAACGCCATCGAAAAAGCGATCTCTGCCATGCCCGATAAAAGACAGGAGGTTTTCCGGCTCTGTTTTCTTCAGGAATTCACCTATAAAGAAGCCGCTGAAACCCTGGAAGTGTCTGTTAAGACCATTGAAAATCACATGGGACTGGCTTTAAAAGACCTTCGTGCCTCCTTATCTCAGGTCGCTAAAGATTATTTATAATTTTTTTAGGGGTACTCTTCTTTTTGTGTGTAATAAGGGTGAACACAAAACAGTTGGAAGCTGTTTACTTAACCAAATAATTACAACACAAGGAACAAAACAATGAATTTATCAAGATTGTTTACACCGCTAACGTTTTTAGTTGCCGCTCTATTTATTACCACGGGCTGTGATATCGCCGGCTCCGATAACAACGGACCCAAAGATGTATCCGTAAAAATGCAGATCAACACTAACTCAACCGCAGCAAAATTCAAAGCTGTAAGCCTCGATTCTTTGACAGAGATCAAATTTCTGGTTGAAGAACTCGAACTTGAAAGCGTGAATGATGACTCGGCAGACTTTGAAGTGGAAGATCTCATCGTGAATCTTCCTTTAGATGGAAGTGCTATTGAGCTCACCTCACAAAATATCTCTAACGGACTCTATGACGAGTTTGAGATGGAGATCGAAAATGATGATGACGGAAATTCTGTTAACGACCCGGATTTCATTAAAGACGGTGATGACGATGGGTACTCTATGGTGATCAAAGGTATCTATAACGGTGAGGAATTCATGTTCAGAACCGATACCGACTTCGAGATCGAAATGGACCTGAATCCACCTCTGGAGATCAGCGATACCAGCGGCTCACCTTCAGTAGCCATCAACATTGATCCATCAGCTTGGTTTGTTGACTTAAACGGAAACGCCCTGGATCCAAACGATCCCGCAAACAGAGAGATCATCGAGGATAACATTGAAAACTCATTCGATGCTGAAGGTGATGATGATGACGACGATGACGATGACGATGACGATGACGATAATGATGATGACGACGATGATTAATCATCCAAATGAAAACTCACTTATAACACTACCCAAACAAACCCTGCCATATGAACCATGGCAGGGTTTTTTCTTATTTTATTGATCTAAAACTTTTATACCATTGGTTAGGGGTTTTCATCGGTTCATGTGTAATACCTATGAACATCAACAATCAATTTTTAATTATGAAAACACTTATAAAAAACTTAACAAAAGCCACCGGTTTTATTCTTGCTTCAGTTGTGATCTTCTCAGCCTGTAGCCTGGGTGATGTATCCAGTGAACTCAACAACAATGAACTGACACCGGAAGAGCTGGAGGCAGCCAGCCAGATCATGGGGCAAGCACTTTCTGACGACAATGATGGTGTTTTTTCCAGTTTGAATGATGCCCTCGCAACAGTATCAAGCGATGGATTTTCAACCGGCAACACCGCCTTCAAAAATGATGACGATGATGACGATGAGTACTCCGGTCGTGGAAACGAACGGAATTTCAACTATGAATACGATCCTGCCACTGGTACTCATACCCTGAGCTTTGAAAGAAGCGTTGTAAAACCGAATTTCGAGAAGAATACTTCTGCCCTTCTTACTTACATTTTCACGGATATTGATGATCAATTCATTGCCATGCCAAGAGCAAACAGAGATCAGATCGAAAATATTCAGTTCACAGCTAACAGAACCGGAGACCTCACCAGCAACTTCAGATCTTCCGATTTCAGCCGGGCCGATACTTTTGCGATCCGTGGTGTCAGTGATGCCACTGAGATCCTGACTCTTGATGGTAAACACACCGGCAACGGTTCCATCAATGCAGTGCGTAAGAATGGTGATACCTTTGAACGTTCATTTGTCAATGAGATCAACCTGCTTGATGTACAGATCAACAAAGATAGCGTAGCGTTCTATGGCTCTCTCGAACAAGGTGTAACCGGTACACTGACTTATGAAATGAGTATGTACAAAAACACCAACGGTGACGAATCCACTAAAACCGTATCAGGTACTATAGAAATGGATGGTGACGGCACCGCTCTACTTCGGTTCGCGAATCTGCCAAAACTGTACAAGGTCAATCTAAAATCCGGTATAGTAACGGACGATGAAGAAGAGCTGGAAGCCATTGTCAGCGAAGTGGACACTGTTGAAAGAACCGTTTTACTCAGCAACAATATCCTGGTAATTATCACCGGACGTACCGAAGTTGAGGGAGATGATGGCATCGAAACCCTGGAAGAAGTAGCCGCAGCACTCGAAGCCGGAACCACCGTGTATGCCGACGTGGAAGGTTATATCAGTCCACAGGATCAAAGCCGGTTCATAGCCGACGAGATCGAGTTTGAGTATCAGGACGATGATGACGGCGAAGACAGTGATGACGACGATGATGATAATGACGGAGACAATGATAACGATGATGATGATGATAATGACAGTGATAACTAACACCTGATAATCTAAAAACTAATACCGGGTAAGTTTCCCCTTACCCGGTTACTTCTATGGCAAACAACCCCAACATATTACCACCCAATGATCCCGACCTCCTTCTTGCTAAAAGAATCGGAGAGGCTCTGCCTGATCTCAAGGCTTTAGGTTCTGATGAGGATCCGTTGCTCAACGATCTGTTCAATTACAAGAGAACCGTTGAGGAAAAGGATGTGGATATGGTGAATTCTGATGATCTCTGGGATTCCATAGAAAGTAAGATCAATGAATCCGGATCAAATAAAGGAAGGATCCTTTCAATGACTCCTGCTATAAGGCGCTTTGCCATTGCGGCTTCTATCCTGATCGCAGCTGTAGTTGGAAGCTTCCTGATTCAGGATCAAGCTCAGCCTACCCTGATCGGTGAAAGCTTTGCATCCATTTCTCAGGTTACACTCAGTGACGGATCAAGCGTTAGTCTACGTCCACACTCGAAGATTTACATGATCAATGAAAACGATAATGAGATGACCTATAAACTGGAGGGCGAGGCTTATTTTGAGGTTACTTCCGATCCCCAAAGAATATTTACTGTAAAAACCGAACAATCAAAAGTTCAGGTTCTGGGGACTAAATTCATCTTGAGTGAACGGGATAATACTTCCAGCGTATTCCTCGAAGAAGGCCGCATCAGCTTTGAAGCACTCGATTCAGGTAATGCCATCGAATTAGAACCGGGGCAGTCCTCTAAAATTGACCTTAATACGCCTTCTCCTGTGGTCACCCAAAAAGACCCACAGGTGTACACCGACTGGCTTAATAACGAACTTATATTCAATAACGACCGGGTTGGTGATATTTTCAGCGAGCTTGAACAGCATTATAATATCAGCATTCAAGGTCCTGATGTCGTTAAGAATGAAACGCTCAGCGGATCTATTGAGTTAGGCGATATTGACACCGTTCTAAGAGATTTTGAGCTGGTTCTTGGCGGTAGCTTTACTAAAGTTGATACCAAAACCTATCAGTTTAACGCGGATTCATAATCAATGGCCAAAACTTTCACTCGTTCGCTTTTTGTAGGGGTAGTATTTGCCGTCGTTTCATTACCTGCTTTTGCTCAGTTTAGTTT
>JAASTO010000133.1 GCA_021767245.1 Balneolaceae bacterium | reverse complement strand
TATTAATAACAGTAAAAAGTAAAACAGAACAGACCAATGGGAAAAATCATAGGAATTGACTTAGGAACAACCAACTCATGCGTGGCCGTAATGGAAGGCGGTGAGCCGGTGGTTATTCAGAACAGTGAGGGTGGAAGAACGACACCTTCTGTTGTGGCTTTCTCCAAAGATGGAGAGCGACTGGTAGGTGCCCCTGCAAAACGTCAGGCGATCACCAACCCGGATAAGACTGTGGCATCCGTGAAGAGATTCATGGGCCGCATGTTTGATGAGGTTAAAGGAGAGACCAAGCAGGTTTCTTATAAAGTGGTAAAAGGTGACGACGGCACGGCACGTGTTGAGATCGAAGACCGTAAATATGCACCACAGGAAATATCAGCTATGGTTCTTCAGAAAATGAAGCAAACCGCTGAAGAGTATCTGGGTGAAAAGGTAACAGAAGCTGTAATTACGGTTCCTGCATACTTTAATGATGCCCAGCGTAAAGCCACTCAGGAAGCCGGAAAAATTGCCGGACTTGAAGTGAAGCGTATCATCAACGAGCCAACCGCTGCTTCACTGGCTTATGGTTTGGATAAAAAAGATGATGACCAGACCATCGTTGTGTATGACCTTGGTGGTGGTACCTTTGATGTTTCAATTCTGGAACTCGGTGACGGTGTATTTGAAGTGAAATCAACCAACGGTGATACTCACCTCGGTGGCGATGACTTTGATCAGCGCATCATTGATTTCCTGGCGGACGAATTTAAGAAAGATGAAGGCATCGACCTTCGCAAAGATCCAATGGCGATGCAGCGACTCAAAGATGCTGCTGAGAAAGCCAAGATCGAGCTTTCAAGCTCACAGAAAACCAATATCAACCTACCGTTTGTGACGGCTACTGACTCAGGACCTAAACACCTGAATATAGACTTGAGCCGTGCCAAATTTGAGCAATTGGTTGATGATCTTGTAAAACGATCCATCGACCCTTGTAAGAAAGCTCTTGATGATGCCGGACTGTCAAAGTCTGATATCGATCAGGTCATTCTGGTGGGTGGTTCAACCCGAATTCCGAAAATTCAGGAAGAAGTAAAAGCCTTCTTTGGTAAAGACCCAAGCAAAGGCGTAAATCCTGATGAAGTGGTTGCCGTAGGTGCTGCCATTCAGGGTGGCGTGATGTCCGGTGATGTGGAAGATGTAGTTCTTCTCGACGTAACCCCACTGACCCTGGGAATTGAAACCATGGGTGGCGTGATGACTCCATTGATCGAGTCTAATAGCACAATCCCAACCAGTAAGTCGCAGGTATTCTCTACCGCAGCTGACAATCAGTCCAGCGTAGAGATCCATGTACTGCAGGGTGAACGTGCCAAAGCTCAGGATAACCGAACCCTTGGCCGCTTCCACTTAGATGGTATTCCACCGGCTCCAAGAGGAGTGCCTCAGATCGAAGTGACCTTCGATATTGACGCAAACGGTGTGTTGAACATTACCGCGAAAGACAAAGGAACTGGAAAAGAGCAAAGTATCCGTATCGAATCTTCTTCAGGACTATCCGAAGAGGAGATCGAAAAAATGAAGAAAGCGGCCGAAGAGCATGCAGAAGAAGACAAGCAGATCAAAGAGCGGGTAGAGAAATTGAATCAGGCCGACAGCCTGGTGTTCTCAACCAAGAAACAGCTTGACGAATACGGAGATAAGATCTCTGATGAGAACAAGAAAGCTATTGAAGAGGCCGTTGAAAACCTCGAGAAAGCTCACAAAGAAGAGAACATCGACGAGATCGATGCAGCTATCGAAGCTGTAAATCAGGCCTGGTCCGGTGCTTCTGAAGAGATCTACAAAGCTACTCAGGAAGAAGCTGCAGCAGGCGGAGCCGCAGGTGCTGAAGGTACCGGCGCTCAGGGCCAAACAGCTTCTGATAGCGCAGACAGTGGCGACGATGCCGTTGATGCCGACTATGAAGTAGTTGATGACGAAGACGACAAGAAGTAAGCTGAGTTTTCTCACTTACTCTCGATAAATTTATGATCCCGCTTCGGTTATTCCTGAGCGGGATTTTTTTGTATTAGGCTAATGTCATTTAAGGAATAGAACACGGATAATGCGGATGTTGTGGGTAGTAACGGATTAATTAAGCAAAAATGCAGAACCTGTGAGGTTGCTTAGCAGTCTATTTCTAATCAGCGCAAATCCCGTCAACCCTTGTCATCCGTGTAGATGTTAGATAATTCGTTGCCAGTTTTAAAAGACTAACCCCAAAGGGGTTAAATATGAATAGCCCGTCCTTTAGGGCGGGGTGCATGAAATATGCAAGAAAAAACCCAAGTCCAGAAGGTTGTAGTGTATGCAAAGTCATCGCAGGGTTGGGTATTAGTCCCCTTCAAAGGCCGCATAGCCAAAGCTTCGTCAGCCGGTCTAAATCTATCACACACTGGGGCGAAGCTTTTTGCTTTACGGTTTCTCTACCCCGGGTTAAAACCCTGGGCTATTCATATCTGACCCCATCCGGGGTCATTGAAAGAATGATGTCAATGAATTACTTGACATCTACAATCTGTACTCCATCCTGGTGTAGTCAGCGGGGAAAAACAATGGAATTGCATGATTTGAAGAATTGTCCTATTTAGGTGTTCAATCTAAACTCACCTTCTATAGTTATGTTTTTATCCGAATTATTTATGCTCATACCATTCATTCTTTACATGATTATAATTGCTTTCGTCATTTGGTTGATCATGCGATTGATTAGGGCTAACGAAAAAGTGGCTTTTAATACCGAGCGTATAGCGAACGCGCTTATTGATCGAAATGAGCTTGAGCGAAAGAAGTATGAGTAAATGTCAGCTATTCTTGGGTTCTCTTTATTTGACGACTCCCAGTTCGTCCGATGAATGGCTTGGGTTTTGTGGTGATAGTGAAATATGGAATAGAATTCCGTACACACCTATTGGGGTTCCTTTCCCTATGTCTTTCAGGTGCAACATTCGTATCTTTGAAGTATGAATATTTTAGCCATTGAATCTTCTTGTGACGACACCTCTGCGGCGATTTTAACCGATCAGGGAATACAATCCAATATAATCGCGTCCCAATCTATACACTTGCAGTTTGGCGGAGTGGTGCCTGAACTGGCATCCCGGGCTCATCAAAAAACAATCACACAAACGGTAAAACAGGCTCTCGAAGAGAGTGAAACTTCACTGGATGAAATTGAAGCCATAGCCGTAACGCAGGGGCCGGGACTGCTCGGTTCACTCTTAGTTGGGATTTGTTTTGCTAAAGGATTGGCATTATCAAGGAATATTCCATTGATCGGGGTGAATCATATGGATGCGCATATTTACGCTAATTTCATTGATCATCAGCCGGAATTTCCGTTGATCGCCCTTACGGTATCCGGGGGGCATACGCAGTTGGTGTACGTCAAATCTCCATTTGATCAGGAAATTATTGGTGAAACCCGTGATGATGCTGCCGGCGAGGCTTTTGATAAGATCGGTAAGCTATTGGGTTTGCCCTACCCGGCCGGACCGCATATGGACAGGCTGGCAAAGGAAGGTGATCCAACATTTCACAAATTTCCGCAGGCGTTACTGCATGAAGGGTTGGACTTCAGTTTTTCAGGTTTAAAAACAAGCGTATTGTATTATTTACAAGATAAGGACGAGGATTGGATACAGGAGCATTTGAATGATATATGTGCCAGCGTATCCTTTGCCATTTCGGAAGTATTGGTAAAGAAATTGAAGCGGGCGATCAAACAAACGGGAGTGAATACGGTACTGCTTGCGGGGGGAGTTTCCGCCAATTCCATGCTACGTGAGAAATCCCGGAAAATGGCAGAAGAAATGGGAGTACAGCTTTATTCTCCAAAATTAAGCTACTGCACCGATAATGCCGCCATGATTGCGATCACCGGAAAGATGAAGGCTGATCTGGGGCAAATTGATGATCTGGATCTGGTTCCGTTTTCATCATTGTAGGGACACAAAATCTTGCGTCCCTACAATGTGTTCCAAATAAAAAAAACGAGATCAAAATTTCTGCGATTCAGCTACAGCCAGTTGGTCTGCTCGCTCGTTCAACTCAATACCAGCATGTCCCTTTACCTTCACCCAAACCACTTCATGTGGCTCCATGGCTTTTAGCATATCCTGCCACAGTTCTTTGTTCTCAACCGGTTTTTTGTTGGATTTACGCCACCCCCGTTTTTGCCAGTTTTTGATCCAACCTTGTTGAAATGCGTTTATGATAAGGGCACTGTCACTGTGAATTTTTACCAGGCAGGGCTTTTTGAGAGCCTTCAATGCCTCGATCACTGCCTGCATTTCCATGCGGTTATTGGTAGTTTGGGGATGCCCACCCGAAAGTTCTTTCTGGGTTCCATTCCATTTTAGAATAGCTCCCCATCCACCCGGACCGGGGTTTCCGCTGCAGGCTCCATCTGTATAAACAATGACTTCAGGTTTATTAGACATACCGTTGTGTGATCTGATTCAACTTTTGCTTCATATTTCGTGCAGCCTCTGCCACATATTCAGGCCAATCACCTTCATCTTTGCCGGCATAGATGATTCCACGGCTGGAATTGATCAGTGGAATGCCTTTATGATGTCGTAAGGCCTTTTCAAGTTCCGAAACTGATCCACCCTGAGCTCCAATTCCGGGGATCAACAAGGCTCCTTCGCTGTGATAGGACAGGACAGATTCCGATTCCTCTGCCTGTGTGGCACCAATCACCATGCCCAAGTGGGTGGTGGCGGATGTAGATCTTTTAGCAAGCTGATCGGCTATGAACTGAGCCATAAGGTCAAATCCGCGAAATGGCTTTTTGAGAAAATCATCAGCACCCGGATTTGAGGTAAGGGTGAGCACGTAAACTCCCTTCGACTCATTCTTGGAAAATGCTTCCAAAGTTTCAAATCCCATAAGTGGATTCAGAGTCACCGCATCCACTTCAAATTCATCCCAGAACGCTTTTTTATAGTGTTCGGCTGTGGAGCTGATATCACCTCTCTTGGCATCGGCTATAATGATCTTGTCACTTGGAATATGCTCAATGACTTCTTCAAATACTGAAAGTCCATTGGGACCCAATGCTTCAAAAAAACCCAGATTAGGCTTAAAAGCGGCACAGTATTCGGAAGTGTAATCGATCACTAATTTGCAGAAATAAGAAACTTGTTCTTCAGGGCTGTCAAACTGATCTTTTACGGATTGGGGGAGAAGTTCCAGGTTAGGGTCTAAACCCACACATAGGGTAGAACCTGCATTCGAAACAGATCGTTGTAATTTTTCGGAAAAGGTCATAGATGAAAATTTTTGAGGAAGATAACATTTCTGAAATCCAATGTTTTGGGTTGTGAAGAATTCTGAGCTTTGGCTAACTAAAGAATTGAACGCACATGAGGTGGATTGTGCGGATCTTCGCTGATTAGTTGTAAGAAAAATGTGACAATTTAAAATCCGCGCCCAACTGCTGGATCAGCGTTAACAGTGTTCCATTCAATTATGTTTACAATCAAGATATAGTTGGCACTCTTGTATATACTTGTAAAAACGTTGGGCTGAGTAATTAATTTTTTTAGCTTCACCCATCATTATAAACTAATTCAGTAACTATGAAATTGTTTGAAACTGCTTCCACTTTTCTGAAACTAACCGTGATGGTGTTAATATTTGGCTTCGCCTCTCAAATGGTATTTGCACAGGATGATAGTGCAGAACCTGATTCTACCGAGAAAGAAGAGCTTAACGATCTGCCACTGGAACCCGGCAGGGAGTTTTCCTTTGATCTGACAGAAGGTTCGTGGATATCACTGGATGTGAGTCCTGACGGTGAAACCATAGTTTTCGACTTTTTGGGAGATCTGTACACTATGCCCATATCAGGCGGTGATGCCACTCAGATCACTAAAGGGATGCAGTTCGATAGTCAGCCCCGGTTTAACCCTGATGGCACGAAGATCGCTTTCATTTCTGATGCCTCAGGTGGGGAAGGGGTTTGGATCTACGATGTGGAAACCGAAGAAACGGAGCAGCTTACGCGTGGCAAGGACAATGAATATCAGTCGCCCGAGTGGACACCGGATGGTAAATATGTGATCGCCTCTAAGGATGATCCCGGTAACCATAAGATCTGGATGTATCATATTGATGGTGGTTCAGGGACTCCTTTGGTCGATGAACCCGGAAACCTGCGCATGACTGAAGGTGCTTTTGGTCCTGATGATCGTTATGTGTGGTTTTCAAGACGATCCGGAACCTGGAATTACAATGCCTCCCTGCCTCAATATCAGATCGCAACCTATGACAGGGAAACCGGAGAGATCACCAATCAAAGTAACCGTTATGGATCATCCTTCCGGGCAACTTTATCAAACGATGGAAAATGGCTGGTGTATGGTACCCGACACGATGAACACACCGGTTTGGTGAAACGTGATCTTGATACAGGTGATGAGAGCTGGCTGGCCTATCCGGTTCAGCATGATGATCAGGAGTCGCGGGCAACACGGGATGTACTGCCCGGAATGTCCTTTACTCCGGATAATCAATTTGTGATCACATCTTACGGAGGTAAGATCTGGAAGCTACCCATAAATGGTGGGGATACCCAAGAAATTCCGTTCCGAGTAAAAGGGACGATCGAGCTTGGTCCTGAATTGGACTTCGATTATCCTATTGAGGATACACCACAATTCGAGATCACTCAGATCCGGGATGCGGTTCCTTCACCTGATGGGAGCAAGATCGCATTCACTGCATTAAATGAAATTTATACCATGGAGCTGCCTGATGGCAAACCACAAAAGCTGGTGAATTTGGATGAAACACAGGCTCAACCCGTATGGTCGCCGGATGGAAGATGGATCGCTTTTGTAACCTGGACTCCCGAAACTGGAAAGCTTTATAAAGTTCAGCCAAACGGTCGTAGACTTCAGCAACTGAATGAAGAAGAAGGAGTTTTTCAGGATCCGGTATGGAATAATGATGGAAGCCGAATTGTAGTGATCAAAGGTCAGCCACAGGATTTCAGGAATGCTACACAAAGGTCGGCCTTTCAGGGTACAAGTGATCTGATCTGGATCGATGCCGATGGCAGTGAGAATAATTTCATTACCTACACCAATGGTCGCTCAAACCCTCATTTTATAAAGAGAAAGGATCGAATTTATCTCTCCAGCTGGGGCGGTTTGTCATCAATCAGGTGGGATGGAACCGATGAAAAGGAACATCTTGAAGTGAGCCGAAGCGGTGGAGGAAATGCCTCGTGGATACGCATGGCGCCCGAAGGAGATCAGGCGCTTGCACAGATCGGAACGGATCTATTTGTTGTGACAGTACCAAAAGTTGGAGGGGAGGCACCGAACATCAGAGTGGGTGGATCCTCAAGTTCATTTCCAAGCAATAAACTGACCGATATTGGCGGACAATT
>JAASTO010000011.1 GCA_021767245.1 Balneolaceae bacterium | reverse complement strand
TTTTATCCGATCTATAATGGATTTGCCCTGCGAGACAGATCTATACAAAATGAATATGACAAAGGCGCACAGGAGTTGGTGGTAAGAAGCGTAGAAGCTTACAACAATACGGATAGCTTTTCTGCCTACCCCGATTCAAGCATTCATTATAGGTACAACAATCTCAGGATCGAGGTGATTGTGCCTAATCAGGAATCGGTTAGATATCAGTATAGGATTGATGATTCCGGGGAATGGATAGATCAAACAGGGACTAATATTGACCTTGTGGGAGTATCTCATGGGGATCACGAGCTAAATATCAGAGCTTTGAAAGGAGAGGAGGTGGTTGCTGAAAAAACGATCAGTTTTACGATCCTTACTCCATGGTTCCTATCCTGGTATGCTTACCTCATATATCTGGTAATTATTCTGACCATTATCTGGATCGTGTATTACTGGCAGGATATCAGTCTTAAAAAGCAAAAAAAGTATCTGCTTACCGACAAACGAACGACGCTTCAGCAGCAGGAAGAAAAATACAAACAGCGACTCAAAAAGGCGGAAAAAGCACGACTGAAGGCTGAAATTGAACAGGTAAAAGAACAACTAAAAGCGAAGACAATAGAGCTGGCGACCAAGGCCAAAGAGAATGATGAGAAGAACAAGATCCTTGCTTCACTTGATCAGAAGCTAAAAAGTATAGAGGACAATCCGGAGTCGCTGAAACGCAGACTTGGAGAGATGAAGAAGATCATTCATACTCACAGTAACTTAGATGACAATACCTTTGAGATACAGATCGATCAGCTGCATCAGCAGTTTTTTGAGACCCTGAGAAAAGAGTTTTCTGACCTCACAAGGTACGACCTGAGATTGTGTGCCTACATCAAAATTGGTTTCGACTCCAAAGAGATCGCCGACCTCCTGAATATCAAACCATCGAGTGTGTACATTAGCCGTTCACGGCTCAGAAAAAAACTAAATATTGAAACGGATGAAGATCTGCACAGCTATCTGAATTCGATCTAACCGATCCCCAAGCCCACCTGAATGAAAAGAACACTACTGCTATTCCTGACAATTCTGTTAACCCATCTCTCTGTTTACTCCCAATCACCGCGTTCAGGTACATGGAAAGGGAGCATTCTTTATAGCAATGCTGAAGTACCGTTTACCTTTGAAGTTGACTATTCCGAAGGATCCGAAGCGCCTGTTTTAATGTTTATAAATGGAAAGGATCGTGCTTCCCTGCAAACAACTGTCAGAAATGACAGTCTTATTATTCCAATGTTCGCTTTTGACATCACCCTAAAAATGGCCATTGGTGAAGAACACATGAGTGGTTCTCTGATCAAACATTACAGTAACAGAACGTACTCATTCAAGGCTGAATATGGTAAACCGCGGTTTGTTTTGAATGAAGAGGAAAAACCCATACAGGTTGGCAATCGCTGGAACATGAAAGTCAATGTTGGAAAACGAGGTGAATATCCGGCTGTGGGATTGTTTGAGCAAAATGGGAACCGGGTGACCGGAACCATTCTGACTGAGGTAAGTGACTATCGTTTTTTTGAGGGAAAAGTGGAAGGAAACACACTGCAGATGTCAGTTTTTGATGGTGTGCACGCCTTCCTCTTAAAAGGCACTTTTGATGAAAGGGATAACACCTGGAGTGGCGACCTCATTCTGGATGATGGATATTCAAGGCCATTTACTGCAAACCGGGATGATAAGGCTGAACTTCGGGATCCATTTGAAGTGATCGATCTTAGTAACAGAAAGGTCAAACCTGATCTGGACAAGCTGGCTGTATTGGATGATCAAATTGTGGATCCTGAACAGTATAAAGGAAAGGTACTGATCATTCAGCTGATGGGGACTTGGTGCTCTAACAGCCAAGATCAAACCCGATATCTGACCCAATGGATCGAAGAGCATCCAGATAATCAGGTGGAAATACTTGCGGTCAACTACGAGGCTAATTATTCAGAGGAGTACGGTCTGAATAGAATTGAGACCTATAAACAGCGACTGAATATCCCGTATAACATGATTCTTGGTGGACCGCTTTCCAAGAACAGGGCGGCCGAGCCATTCTCTTTTATGGATGAGATCATGGCATTTCCTACACTGGTGTTTGTAGATAAACAGGGGTATGCCCGGTATGTGCACAGCTACTTTACAGGTCCTGCCACCGGGGAATACTATGAGGAATTTGATCGCCGATTCAACGCCATTGTAAATGAGCTTTCGGTAGAGTAGAGTAGGGCAGGAATTGACTGAAATAAAAAAAGGCCTCTGATCGAGGCCTTTAAATATTTAAAACGGGTGGTTTGCAGATCAGTTAGCAGCGATCATGCCTTTCAGTTTTTGTGATTCGGCAAATTTGCTGCTCTGCGGGTAATCTTCAATGATTTGTGTAACCAGTTCGTTAGCTCTTTCGTTGTTACCGGCTTTGTAATAAGCTTGTGCAGCCTCAAACAAGTTAGAAGGTGTGGTTACCTCATTTTTATCCCAGTTGGCTGCCTCAATGAATTTTTGAGCGGCAGCTTCATAACTTTCATTAGCCATCAGCAGACGTGCATGGAAAGTAAGTGGGCCAACTCCCATGATGCCATCCGGGGTATCGAATGACTCCATGTAATTCAGAGCATTCTCAATGTCACCTAACTCAAAACTGGAAACAGCAGCGTAATAAATAGCGATGTTACCGGCATTGGTTCTTGGAAATTCATCAGCTATCTGATCGAACCCATAGGTCAATTCAAACTCATTACCGTAGAGTGCATTTTCATAATCTCCCTGAGAATAATAGCCTTCAGCTATCGCAAGCAATTCCTGGGCTTTACTTTCTTGTGCTTCTGAGTAGTAGTTGTATCCAATGATACCGCCTATCAAAACAACGAGTCCGATAATAGTACTAAGTACGGTTATTCTGTTTTCAGCATAAAAGTTGGCCGCACGATTGTAATTCTCAATTAACGGATCCGATTCTAATTCTTCTTTTGAAAGCCTTTTCGACATGATTTTTAAATTAACTTACTTTGATTATTAAGGGTGTAAAAATAGGACAGTTTCAGCTTTTACCAAAACATTAAAATGGTTCAAGAATGCCTTTTTTAAGCTGCAGGATGCGATCTGAACGCCCTGCAATTTCTTTTTCGTGGGTGATGAGCAGGACCGATACACCCATCGCATCCCGAAGCTCAAACAACTGATCGAGGATCAGGTCGGTATTTTCTGAATCAAGATTACCGGTGGGTTCATCAGCCAGGATCACCTTTGGATTATTCATAAGAGCTCTAGCCATGGAAACCCGTTGTTGCTCTCCACCTGAAAGCTGAGTGGGTCGGTGATCGGCTCTTTCCTGAATACCAAATAAACCTAACAGCTCATGAGCCCGTTTATAGGCTTCAGTTGAAGCGGTGCCTGCGATCAGGGCAGGCATGGCAATATTTTCAAGGGCAGAAAATTCCGGAAGCAGATGATGGAACTGAAAGACAAAGCCAATGTACCGATTTCTGAATTCCGCCAGTTCATCCGACTTCAACTCTGTGATATTCTTACCGTCCCAGAATACATCTCCGGAATCTGGTGTATCTAATCCTCCTAAGATATGCAGCAGTGTACTTTTACCACTGCCACTTGAGCCGATGATAGAAGTTATGCTGCCTTTTGCGACATCAATATCCATGCCCTGAAGAACTCTGAGGTCATCTTTATCGGGGCCGCCGGGAAAGCTTTTATATAGTTTACGTGCACTAAGTACGATCTTTTTCGATTCTTCCATTAGGGCTGAGTAGAATTAGTGAGTCCCGGATAGGTTACCGGTTCAATGTGCACACATTTTCCGGTTTCCACATCCACCTTTGCCAGAACGCCGGATATCTGATTGTCACCTTTGGCCTGCTTATATTTTTGATGCACACCGGTCATAAATCGTTTTATAGCTACTTTTTTGTCCATTCCAAGGCAAGAATTATATGAACCGGTCATACCTGCATCGGTGATATAACCAAGGCCCTGTGGTAAAATCCGGGCATCGTTGGTTTGAATGTGGGTATGGGTTCCGGCCAGCACCGAGGCTTTTCCATCAATATGCCAGCCCATGGATATTTTTTCAGCAGTGGCTTCGGCATGAAAATCCACAAAAATGATGTGCGTTTCCTCGCGGATCTTTTCCAGGGCCCACTCAGCCGCTGAAAACGGATCATCGATGGCTTTCATGAATGTACGTCCCTGAATATTCAGTACGCCTACTTTTATAGCCTCATTACTTTTCAGGGGGAAAACACTGAAACCCAGTCCGGCATTCCCTTTTGGATAGTTGAGAGGGCGGAGGATGTGGTCGTGCTCTCTCATGTAATCAAACACTTTCCATTTGTCAAAGGAATGGTCGCCACCGGTTACCACATCCACTCCCAATTCAAGAAGATTTTTGATGATCTTACGGTTGGTGCCAAATCCTTCATGAGAGTTCTCGCCGTTAGCGATCACAAAATCGGCGTTATATTTGGTGATGAGGCTGGGTAGAAAGGTATTTGCCATTTCGAGCCCGGCGTCGCCAACAATATCACCTACAAAAAAAATGCTGATAGTATCAGCCAAAATAGTCTCCTGAAAATTAGTCGGTATTAGATTGAATTACGTTTCTTTGATCTCTTTGAGTAACCGTTCCAGACTGTGATTGACGCGTTCCATCAACACCTCTTCAGAGTCTTCCAGTTCGCTGTTGGTGCTTCTCAATTCGAAAAGTTCTTCAGCAATACTCAGGGCAGCCAATGTCATAACGGTAGATTCAGGCTGCTTTACCAGTTGCTCGCGATAGGTCTTGAATCGTTCATCCACGAAACGACAAATGCGTAACATGGCTTCTTCTTCATGATCCTCGACCTTGAGAGGGTACTGTTTGCCAAGTATGGATACTTTAATGGATTTCATGAGTCAGCCCCCAGGTGATGATCGATCTTGGAAATCAGTCCTTTAACATGTTGCCGTAATGCCAGTCGTTCACTTTCGCTGATGGCAGAAAAGATATCAGTTTGTTTTTCGTGCTCTTCCTCAAGCTTTGCCTTGAGCCTTGCATTGTCACGTTTAAGCTCGCGGATCTCTGCTTTCAGGCTATCTACCTCGGTTCCGACTTCATCTAAAAGCCGCCTGAACTTATCAGTCTGTTGTGCAAGTTTATTCATGTATTTGACGTTTGAACTAACCTCTGAGTTTGGCAGAAAATTGTTTTTCGAGGGATTTAACGATCCTCTGAATAATAGGTTCTACTTCTTTGATATTCAAGGTCTTGTTACGATCAAGGAAATGTAGTCTGAAGGCGATGCTTTTGTTCCCTTTTCCGATCGATTCTCCCTCAAAAACGTCAAAAATACTGATGTCCTCAAGTTGCTCACCGGCTTTCTGTTTGATCACATTCATCATCTCACCGGCAGTGATATTTTGAGGCACAGTGACCGCGATATCAAATTCAAAAGACGGGAATTTAGGTACGGCTTTGAATGTACTCTCGGGTACGGAACTCAGGATCTCAGCGATGGCTGTAACCGATAACTCAGCTACAAAGGTATCCTGTTCAAAATCATAGGCTTTCTTGAGCTTCTCTGAAGGAATGAACAAACTTCCGATCTTTTGATCTTTCCAGTGATACTCAAGCGTTTCGGCATCAGTCGCATGTGAATCGATGTGATCAGCCAGTCCCAGTTTAACAAAGAAGGCATTGACCAAAGCTTTTAGATCAAAAACGGTATAGGATTGAGCGTCCTGAAGCCAGGAGTCTTTGTTTTTAAAGCCTGCCAACCCAAACAAAACATGCACGTCTTCTTTGATGCCTTCATAATAAGTTCCTTCTTTATCGGCATTAAAAACATGACCTACTTCAAAAAAGCGAACACCGGATGCTTTTCGGTTGAAGTTATAAGCAGCAGATTTCATAAATCCGTGAAGAAGGGAGGGACGCAGGGTACTGTTATCCTTGTTAAGGGGATTCAGAGAGTGGATCATCTGATCTTTATTACCATGCAGGGCTGCGTCTTTTTCTGCGATCAGTGAATTGGAGTAGATCTCACGCAGACCCAGTTGCTGAGCCGTTTCCCTGATCTTTTGATTCAGTTTTTCCCAGTCGTTGATGGCTTCGGAGGACACAAAAATTCCATGATCCGGTGAAGGGATCTTATTGTAATCAAATAACCGGCCTACTTCCTCGATCAGGTCCACTTCACGTTCCAGGTCTGGCCGGAAAGTCGGGATCTCAAATGTGATGCTATCCTCATCTTTTGCCGTCACTTCAAGTTCCAGCCCATCGAGGATCTCAACGATGGTGTCAGTATCAAAATCAGTTCCGAGTAAACGGTTGGTATAACTCTTTCTGAGCGTCAGCTGATGAGACTCAGTAACAGTAGGATGAACGTCGATGGTTTCATCTGAGATGGTTCCACCTGCAACCTCCATGATCAACTGAGCCGCACGTTCGGCGGCAATGGCTTGTAAATTTGGATCAATTCCACGTTCGAAACGGTAAGAGGCATCGGTTTGCAGGGCTTGTTCTTTGGCCGTTTTACGGATGGAACCGGGATCGAAATACGCACTTTCGATGAGAATATCCATCGTGTTGTCACTGACTTCAGAATCAACACCACCCATAACACCGGCTATGGCAACGGGACCCTCACCATCACAAATAAACAGCGTGCCCGGAGTGCACTTTCGCTTAATATGATCCAGGGTTTCAAATTCGATCTCTTTATCAAAATCTTTTACGATGATCTCTTTGCCGCGAATGGTGGCATAATCAAAAGCGTGTAGGGGCTGACCCAATTCATACATCACATAATTGGTCACATCTACCACATTGTTTACAGGACGTACACCAATGGCTTTCAGTTTGTTTCTGAGCCAGCTTGGTGATTCTTTGATCTCAACACCTTTAACCATTTTACCTACGTATCGATGACACTTGTCCGCATTTTCGATACGTATCTTAATATCATCAGAAGTTTCGACAAATTTACCTTGAGGTATATCCGGCTTTTTTAGATCTAGGTCTAAAGCAGCCGCAAGGTCGCGGGCTACCCCGAGGTGACAGGTGGCATCCGGTCTATTAGGGGTGATGGCAATGTCAATGATGGTATCTTCATATAGGTCAAAGATCTCTGAGATCGGTTTTCCGATATCCAAACCATCATCTAGTACCATGATACCTGAGTGGTCGGTACCAAGTCCCAATTCGTCCTCAGCACAGATCATACCTTCTGAAACCTCACCCCGGAGTTTGGCTTTTTTAATAGTGAGGCTGGAACCGTCATCCAGTTTGATCGGAAGGGTGGAACCAACGGTAGCAACAGGTACTTTTTGTCCGGTGGCTACATTCTTTGCTCCACAAACAATCTGAGTTTTGGATTCACCAAGATTCACATCACAGATCTGAAGCCGGTCAGCATTCGGATGTGCACGTACATCCAGTACCTCACCTACGATCACTCCCTCAAGAGAGTTGCCATAGGATTCGATCTCCTCAACTTCGAGACCAATAAGCGTTAGTTTTTCTGCGGTTTCCTCCGGCGAAAGCGGAAGGTCTATAAATTCTTTAAGCCAGTTGTAAGATACTTTCATTAAAGTAGAGGAGGTATTTAGTTAAACTGTTCTAAAAAGCGAATATCGTTGTCATAAAAGGTTCGGATGTCATCAATACCATGGCGCAAGATCGCTATCCGTTCAACGCCCATACCCCAGGCAAAGCCCGTGTATTTTTCAGGATCAACGCCTGCATGTTTGAAGACGTTTGGATCTACCATACCTGAACCGAGGATCTCAAGCCATTTACCGTCTTTTTCAGAGCCCCACCAGACGTCCATTTCAAGGCTTGGTTCTGTAAAGGGGAAGAAACCGGGGCGTAATCGATATTTCACATCAGACCCAAACATGAGTTTGGCAAAAGTGATCAGAGTTTCTTTAAGGTCGGCTACACTCACGTTTTCATCCACGTACAAGGCTTCAACCTGGTGAAAGAGAAAATAGGATTTTGGTGATACCGCCTCATTCCGGTAAACACGTCCCGGCATAATAGCTCGGATCGGAGGCTTGGTGTTTTCCATCAACCGGATCTGAACCGGAGAGGTGTGAGTTCTAAGCACCAGATCCTGTATGTTGGGATCATCACTCTTTCGGATGAAAAAGGTATCCTGTTCATCCCGTGCCGGGTGATTTGGAGGAAAATTCAGGGCTGTAAAGTTGTGAAAATCATCTTCGATCTCAGGACCGTCTGCAATGGTAAATCCGAGCCGGTAAAAGATCGATTTCATTTCCTCAAGGGTCTGAGTCAATGGATGCAAAGAACCCAGAGGGTAGGATGGAGGGGTAAGGGTAATATCATCCCTTGCGCTCAGATCTTTACTTTGATCCTGCTCAAGAGAAAGCTTGGCGTCCTCAAACTTGGTTTCAGCCAGGTTTTTAGCCTGATTCATGGCCTTGCCGACTTCAGCGCGTTCTTCCTTAGGTACCTTGCCCATATTCTTGAACATGGATTGTACCCTGCCGTTACGTGATAAGAATTCGAGGCGGT
Organism: Balneolaceae bacterium; assembly: GCA_021767245.1. Taxonomy (GTDB): domain Bacteria; phylum Bacteroidota; class Rhodothermia; order Balneolales; family Balneolaceae; genus Gracilimonas. The sequence goes on along the minus strand of JAASTO010000011.1, from coordinate 17,088 downwards.
AGGCTTCAAGCTGATCTTCATCAGTAATTTCAAACTGCTGAATATCCTGTTCTAATACTTTTATGTCATCAAGCATGTGATGATTTTTGTGGTGGTTAGTTAGGTGAATAAGTGAATAAGGAAATAAGTAAACAGGACGAAAACCTTATGTACTTATTTCCTTATTGACCAATGGCCAAAAATAAAAAAACCGGTAAACCTTATGAAAAAGATCTACCGGTTTATATCATAAATTATGCAATTAAGCAGTGGCTTCCTTTACAATAGCAGCAAACGTGTCTGCATCGTGTACGGCTAGATCAGCAAGTACCTTACGGTTGATCTGCATATCCTTCTGCTTCATCGCGTGGATGAGCTTGGAATAGGTAGTACCGTTTAGTCGAGCTGCCGCATTGATGCGGGTAATCCATAATCGACGGAAATTACGTTTACGATTCTTCCTATCGCGATATTGATACAGAAGACCTTTCTCTACTGCATTCTTCGCAATGGTGTAAACGTTTTTACGCTTGCCCCAGTAACCTTTCGCTTGATTTAAAATCTTCTTGCGACGGCGACGGGAAGCCACAAGGTTTAATGAACGTGGCATTTTGTCGTTAGTTTAATGATTAAAATTTATAAGGGATCTGCTTTTTGATAGACTTTTCATCGGCCTTATCAACCAATGTAGCCTTACCAAGCTGTCTCTTAGTTTTACTACTTTTCTTAGTCAAAATGTGACGCTTAAAAGCTTTCTTACGCTTAATTTTACCGGAACCGGTAACTTTAAACCGCTTTTTAGCTCCACTGTTACTTTTCATTTTTGGCATGGAAATCCACCAACTTTTGTGAAAATTTAAAGACTTATAAAATAGGGAGATTTATATCCCTACGCAATGAAGGAATTAACTTTTCGAGGGAGTGAGCATCATGATCATTCTGCGGCCTTCCATATTGGGCTTAGATTCGATCTTACCCACATCAGAAAGGTCTTTAGCAAGCTGCAAAAGCAATAATTCGCCTTTTTCGGTATAGAGCATATCACGGCCCCGGAACTGTACAGTGGCTTTTACCTTGTCACCGCCTTCCAGAAATTCGCGTGCGTGGCGAGTTTTAAATTCAAGATCATGATCATCCGTATTAGGACGGAATCGAAGCTCTTTAACAGACACAGTGTGTTGTTTCTTCTTAGCTTCTTTCTCTTTTTTCTTTTTCTCGTACATGTATTTACCGAAGTCGATCACCTTGCAAACAGGAGGTTTGGCTTTGGGTGCAACTTCAACTAAATCCAGATTGTATGATTCAGCTATTTTTATGGCGCGATCCACTGTTGTGATCTCGTGCTCTTCATCCGGCTTGATAACTCGAACCTGCGATGCATTGATTTCGTCGTTAATTCGGGGACGATCCTCATTTTGTGGTCGTCTCTGAAAGTTTCTTCTTGCGATAGTAACCTCGTTGTTTTGTTAGTCTTTAGGTAAAGCTTTTGTGTTAATTTCTTCTTTAATGTCTGAAAGAAAATCAGAAAAATTGAAAGTTCCAATATCTCCGCGCTTATGCCGACGCACTGAAACCGTGTTATCCTCAACTTCCTTCGCACCAACTATTAACATATATGGTGTCTTGCTCGTTTCAGCATCTCGGATCTTTCCTCCGATCTGCTCACTGCGCTCATCCACAGATACTCTCACTCCAATATTCAATAAGGCAGTTTCAAGTTCTTTGGCGTAAGGGATCTGATCATCCGAGATAGGGAGTATCTTAACCTGCTCAGGTGATAACCACAGTGGAAAATCGCCGGCAAAGTGCTCGATCAAAATACTGGTGAACCGTTCCATAGATCCAAATGGTGCCCGGTGAATAATAACCGGACGGTGTTTTTCATTGTCTGAACCGATGTAGGTCAGGTCAAACCGTTCAGGCATCACATAATCGACCTGCACCGTACCAAGCTGCCATTTACGTCCAATGGCGTCACGTATAATGAAATCTATCTTGGGTCCGTAAAAGCTGGCTTCTCCGGGGGCAATGGTATAATCCAGGCCCATTTCATCCGCAGCTTCGCGTATCTCAGTTTGGGCACGATCCCAGTATTCAGTATTTCCGCCATATTTCTTGTCATTGTCATCACGGTAAGAAAGTCGGATATCGACAGGCATACCAAAGGTATTGAAAACCAGCTGGGTCAGTTCAATGGTGTTCTTAATTTCCTGCTTAAGCTGATCATGTGTGCAGTAAATATGCGCATCATCCTGAGTGAAGCCTCGTACGCGAGACAGTCCACTTAATTCTCCGGATTGCTCGTATCGGTAAACGGAGCCGAACTCAGCAAGTCTGAGTGGCAGTTCCCGGTAACTTCTCATTTCATTGGAGTAGATCCTGTGGTGATGAGGGCAGTTCATTGGTTTTAGCATGTACTCCTCATCATCCACCTCCATAGGGTTGAACTGTGAATCTTTGTAATAAGGGTAATGTCCTGAGGTTTTGTACAACTCAATATTTGCGATGTGAGGAGTGATCACCTCCTTATACCCACGTTTCTTCTGTTCGTCTCTCAGAAAAGCTTCAAGCGTTCTTCTTAAAATGGTTCCGTTCGGTAACCACATCGGCAGGCCACTGCCCACCATGTTATCGATCATGTAGATACCCAGCTCTTTTCCAAGCTTACGGTGGTCTCTTTTTTTAGCTTCTTCAATGCGGTGAAGGTGTTCCTCCAACATCTTTTGCTTCGGAAAACTGATCCCGTAAATACGGGTCAGTTGCTTACTGTCAGAATCTCCGCGCCAGTAAGCACCGGCCAGGCTGGTAAGTTTCACCGCTTTCACATCACCGGTGGATGGGATATGAGGTCCGCGGCACAGATCTGTGAAATCACCTTGTTGATAAAAGGTGATGGTTCCGTCTTCAAGATCCTGGATAAGATCAACTTTATATTCATTGCCTCTTTCTTTATAGAAAGAGAGAGCTTCCTCTTTGCTGACTTCCCTGCGCTCGAATTCAGATTTCTTGCGAGCCATTTCAATGAATTTCTTCTCGATCTTAGGTAGGTCTTCTTGTGTGATCTGCTTATCCCCGAAATCAATATCGTAGTAAAAACCACTTTCGATGGGGGGACCGATACCGAATTTGGCATCCGGGTATAATTCCTGAATGGCTTCAGCCAGAAGGTGAGCCGATGAATGCCAGAAGGTGTACTTGCCATCCTCACTGTCCCAGGTATTGATAGTGATGTTGGCATCTTCAGTAATAGGGCGGTCAAGGTCAATAATCTCTCCGTTCACGGTAACACTGAGTGCGGCACGAGCCAGACCCGCTGCAATCGATTGTGCTACTTCTAAACCTGTGACACCTGATGAATATTCTCGTTCGCTTCCGTCCGGTAAAGTTAAAGTAATTTGTTGGTCAGCCATTCAATATTTAATTCTCAAAATTCTTAATGCCTGTAAGATAAAAAAAATGGAATGCACACACAGCCTTATTCCTGAGATATTTTTTAATGAATTGTAATTGGAATTACTAAATGATAAATGGCATATTCGTTCGGCTCGAAACTAAGATATAGTAGTACTGAAACTTCATGATTTTTAACTCCGATGTAAGTTTCTTTGACGCACAGCCTATGTTCATCTGCGAACAGGTTTCGTTAAAGATCTTGGATGTAAATAAAGCAGCAACTGATCTTTTAGGTTTCTCTAAAAGATATCTGATTGGAAAAAAGATACATAAGATAGCTTCTAAAGCAGATGCTGCTGATTTATCGCTGAGTGTCAAAGCTCAGAAAAAACTAGGTTCAAACGATATTTGGCAATTTGAATGTGAGAACGGAGAGGTGAAATACTTTCAGCTTTCAGCTCATATGATCAATTACATTGGGGTGCCTTCAAAACTGGTGATAGCACACAACGTGACCAATGTTGTGACCAAAAAGATCCTGAAGGGTAAATTGCTTTCCAGTCAGATTAGCTTCAATAATTTTCCCCTGGCTGAGATCGAATGGAGTCGGGATATGAGCATCACCCGCTGGTCTAAAAAGGCCGAGGACTTGTTTGGGTACACTTCGGATGAGGCTATTCATGATAAAACCCTGTTCGAACGTTTTATCCACAAAGATGATCTGGAATTTGTAAGGCATCATGTTGAAAAGGCCCTGGAGACAGGGACAAAGGAATTCTCGGTGATCAATCGAAACATTACCCAAAGTGGCGAGATCATATACTGTGAATGGTATAACTCAATGCTTTTCGATAATGATGGAAATTTAGTCTCTGTGTACTCATTGACGCATGATGTAACAGACAGGGAAGAGGCTCTCCTCGAAACCAAACGCGGTATGATGAGTTATCAGGATTTGTTCAATTCTATCAGTGATGCCATTTACCTACTCAATAAAGACGCCCACATCATTGAGGTGAATGAAGGGGTTGAACGTACCTTTGGCTATAAACGCACTGAGGTAGTGGGTAAACATTATAAGGTTCTGACCGCACCCGGTAAATATGATGCGGATCGGTTTCATGAAATCAAAAAAAATGCTGAAGCAGGATTTGCCGAAAAATTTGAAGGGTGGGGTAAGAAGAAAAGCGGTGAAGTATTTCCAACTGAGTTCCAGGTAAGTACCGGAAATTATTTTGGTGAAGAGGTACTGATCATCATTGAAAGTGACGTCAGTGAACGGAAAAGATCGGAAGAAGAACTCAAGCAAAGAGAGGGGTTATTAAGTAAGCTATTCAATTCAAGTCCGATCGGTATCGCACTGCTGAATGAGCACCGTGAAGTTGAGATGGTCAATGATGGCTTTGAACAGCTGTTCGGATATCGTGAAGCTGAACTCAAGGGACTTGAACTTGATAAGCTGATTGTGCCCGAGAATGAGCATGAACTGGCTATTCAGTTAAGTGAGAGTGAGAAAGTTAAACAGGTGGTTCAAAAAAGGATCCGGAAGGATGGCACGATCATTGATGTGATCATTTATGTTGTGCCGGTGGTTGTCGAGCGAAAGATCGTAGGGATATACGGTCTGTATGTTGACATCACTGACCGGATCGAGGCGGAGAATAAGATCTATGAGTCGCTGCGTGAAAAGGAAATGCTATTAGCAGAGATCCACCATCGTGTTAAGAATAATCTGGCTGTGATCACCGGATTGCTTGAACTTCAAACCTATTCAGCTGAGAATGACTCAGCCCGCCGGATCCTTAGAGAAAGTCAGATGCGCGTGAACTCCATAGCACTGGTGCATGAAAAACTGTACAAGAGCGAGGATTTTTCTGAAGTGGATCTCAGCCAGTATTTTGAGGAATTGAGTGAGGTGATCTATCAGACCCTTCGTCATAAAGACAAGCACATTGATATTACACTTGATGTGGAAGATGTAAAGCTCCCGATCATTCAGGCTATTCCGTGTGGATTGATTCTGAATGAGATCCTTACTAATAGCATGAAGCACGCATTTGAAGGTATTTACGAGGGGAAGGTACGGATCTCGCTAAGAAAAGAAGCCTCCCGTATCTTTTTTGAAATGTGTGATAATGGGGTGGGCATGCCTGAAGAACAGGAAGTTGACATTGAACACTCAATGGGGATGACGCTGATCAAGACATTATCCAAACAATTGGGGGCTACTTACGATCTTGATACAAATCATGGAACCTGCTACCGTTTTACCTTTGAAAAGAAAGAAAATGAAAAGTTTGACGGACCGGATAAAGCAAAATTGACAAAAGTGGCAGAGTCGGTCTGAGGAAAGATGAGGAGCAGGAAAAATGTGCGTCCTACTGGATTCGAACCAGTGACCTCTGCAATGTCAATGCAACGCTCTAACCAACTGAGCTAAGGACGCATTTCTTAAAAGAAAGAGCCTCAAATATAGGCACCTTTTCAGGAGGATTACAACGTAAGTTTTTGAGTTTTTATTAGTGGAGCTAGATTCGGTCCATCGCTGATCGGTTATTCGGTAAATCGTAAATCAGTTATTGAACTGCGAACAAACGATGGACCGAAAGACCGATTCACCGATTTGGAAGTTGGAATAGATTGTAATGCAGTTACCGTTCCAACGCAGAGCGTATGGAGCGAGGGCAAAAGGGGGTAAGCATCAAACCTCATTATTCTACTTTCTGCGACCATTCGCCTGATCTGCTTTATCCGCGTTCTATTCCTTTGGAGATATCGAGTTTAACAGGGGTCTGATAGATAGTCAAAAATTGGTCTATCGCAGATCGGTCGTTCGGTAAATCGTAAATCAATTACACAGAACTCCGAATCAACGATGGACCGAATGACCAAATCACCGAAATTATTAAAGAGAGCTAAAATTTTTCTGCAGTCTGCACAATTGTATAAACAAACCCTTATCTTTGGCGCTCATTAAGACTAGTTATTTGGCATGATAAAACGCAGACAAGTTAGAGAAACTGTTCTCAAAGCAATTTACGCTTACCAGCTGAGCAAAGATACGACTCAGCATATTGTAGATACGCTCATTAAAAAAGAAGAATTTGCAAAAGACAAGGAGCTGCGTAGGTTCGCCGAGAAACTCTTTTTCAGAACCCTGGAGCATGAAGAAGAACTCGACGAAGTGATAATAGATCATATTAAAAACTGGGATATACAAAGGTTAGCTCTCATCGACCGGCTAATACTTAAAATGGCCATATGTGAGCTGCTGTACTTTGAGGAGATTCCAACCAAAGTTAGCATAAACGAAGCCATTGAGATCTCCAAACGATACTCAACGGCAAAATCGGGTCGCTTTATTAACGGAATTTTAGATGCAGCGTTGACCGACCTAAATGAATCAGGACGTATAAATAAAAAAGGACGAGGACTGATTCAAAAAACGTTGGGTTCACAGTAAATGCAAAAAGACAAAAAGATAATTGCGATCGGGGATATTCACGGTTGTGCCCAAACCAGTGAAGCACTTCTGGAAAGACTCGAATCCGAGTTTGGAAACCATGTGTTCTATGTGTTTCTGGGTGATTATACCGACCGCGGTTCCAACTCAAAAAAAGTAGTCGATCAGCTGCTGGAATTCGATCAGTATCACGATTGTATATTTCTGAGAGGAAATCATGATCAAATGCTGCTGGATGCCTATGAGAACAACGAGTGGGACCTTTGGTTGAGTAATGGAGGGGATACGACCCTTAAGGATTATGATTCAACTCCGGATCAATTTGATTTACCTAAAGCACACTATGATTTCTTTAATGACACACAAATCTATTGGGAAACGGAAGATTATTTCTTTGTGCATGCAGGTATTTCACCGGATATGACCATTCAGGAAAATCTGGATAGTGAGTTTGAAAGAGAACAATTTTTGTGGCAGAGAGATCATATCTACTCGACCAGAAACCATTGGGAGAAAACGGTGGTGTTCGGCCACACACCGGTCAAAGAACCCATAATAAAAGAAAAGATGATCGGCATCGATACCGGTTGCGTGTACGATCGCCCAGGATTTGGTAAGCTGACTGCGATCTTACTTCCTGATCAAAAGATATTTCAACAAAAAAGTTTAGACGTTTAAAACAGAGTTAATTCATGAGTTTAAGATGTGGAATTGTTGGCTTGCCCAACGTTGGTAAATCAACCTTATTTAATGCCCTGAGTAATGCAGGTGCTGAATCCGCTAACTTTCCTTTTTGCACCATCGATCCCAATGTGGGCCTGGTTCCGGTACCGGATGAACGGCTGCACAAGTTGGCCAAACTGGCGGAATCCAAGAATGTGTTACCGGCCAGTATTGAGTTTGTGGATATTGCCGGATTGGTAAAAGGTGCCTCAGAAGGTAAAGGCAAAGGGAATGCGTTCTTATCTCATATTCGTGAAGTGGATCTGATCCTGCACGTGGTGCGTTGTTTTGATGACGATGACATCATTCATGTGGAAGGTAGTGTAGATCCGGAAAGGGATATCGCCATCATTGAGGAAGAGCTGATCCTTAAAGACCTTGAGAGCGTTGAAAAGAGAGTGGAGAAACTCAGGAAAGAAGCAAAAAGCGGCGACAGAAAGATCGTAGCACAACTCGAAGTGGTTCAGCGACTGGCGGATCATTTAGGAGAAGGAAATTCAGCCCGAACATTTAAAGTCTCAAAGGAAGAAAGAGAGGCTTATAAAGATCTGTTTTTACTTTCTGCCAAGCAGGTGCTGTATGCCTGTAATGTAGGAGAATCTGATCTGGAATCAGGTAATGAGTATGTGGATACCGTCAAAAAGATCGCTTCTAAACACGATGACGAAGTTGTGATGTTCTGTGCCAAAATAGAAGCAGAGATCGCAGAACTGGATGAAGACGAGAAAGAAATGTTTCTGGAAGAACTGGGTGTTGAAAGTGCCGGTCTGGACAGACTTATAAAAGCTGCTTTCAGGGAACTTGGATTGATCACCTATTTCACGGCCGGACCCAAAGAAGCTCGGGCCTGGACCATCAAGGAAGGCACCAAAGCCCCACAGGCAGCCGGTGTAATTCATACTGATTTTGAGAAAGGATTTATCCGGGCTGAGACCATTGCCTTTTCAGATTACGAGGAACTGGGGTCAGAGAAAGCCGCTCGCGATGCAGGAAAAATGCGTCAGGAAGGAAAGGATTACGTGGTGAAAGACGGGGATGTGCTGCTGTTCAGGTTCAATGTTTAAATATCCGTAAGGGCGTATCGCAATACGCCCTTACTAACTTATTTTAAACCCATTAGATAATTTCTCTCGTAATTTTTCTTTTGTGTCTTCATCACAAAACGCTGCATCAATGGCGTCGTGGTTGACTTTCAGGAACTGCTCCTTTTGCCAGTCAAAATGTCTGTTTAGTTTTTCGTATTCCTCGGTAAGGTTCACGTTAGATATGGCTCGTCCGTCCGTATTCACACTCAATGAGTTCCCATTATTGTAAATATCATTGATGCGGTGCTGAGCAACAGAATCGTAAATACCGGTTTGAACATTACTGGTAGGGCATACTTCAAGATGGATATTCTTTTCTTTCAGATCGTTCAGTAAAGCACGATCCTCGATACTTCTAACCCCATGACCAATGCGGGAAGGATGAAAATGCTTCAGTGTTTCCATGACACTTTCAGGTCCACGAGCCTCACCGGCGTGAGCCGTACAGGAAATAACATGTTCTTGGGCATATTCAAAGGCTTTGACATGGTTATCGATGGGAAGGGTTTCATCGGCAGCAATATCAAACCCGGTCACATTGGTACCTTTGAATTGTTCAACCAGTTTAACGGTTTTCAGGCTTTGCTCTTCCGAAAAATGACGCAGTGTGCACAAAATTATTCGGGCTTCAACCCCTGTTGTTTTAATGCCTTTTGACGTAGCCTGATCTACAATATTTACGACCTCTTCTGGAGAAAGTCCCTGTTCAAGGTGTTGAAGAGGAGCAAACCGTATCTCTGCATAGATCACGTGATCATTTTTTAGTTGCTGAAAGAGATCAAGGGTTACGGCTTCGAGCTGTTCTGCGGTTTGCATAATGGCGATAGGCGCCGCTGCACATTTTAGGTATTCTTCCAGGCTTGCACAGTTTTCAGGAGCGATGAAATCCCGTTCATAATCCTCATGTGTTGTTTCAGGGCGTAGTTTTTTTACAACCTCAAAGCTCAAGGAGCAATCAAGATGGAGGTGCAATTCAATTTTCGGGAGTTTTTGGATGTTCATATAAATTTATTTCGAAACTCCGTAGGGGTAATTCATGAATTACCCCTACGGAGTTTGATCAAGTTCGAATCTTCATTCGTAATTCGGGTCAAAAAAAATTAGTTTCCATCAGAAAATTAAGGCTCTAAACTTAACCAAATTCATGTCGAAAAAACTGCTTTATTTACTGGATGGTATGGCGCTTGCCTACCGGGCACACTTTGCATTCATTAATAGTCGGCTTAAGAATTCTGAGGGGATCCCAACCGGACCGATATTGGGGTTCGCCAATACGCTTCAAAAGATGCTGGATGAGAAAGAACCCACCCATATTGCGGTTGCCTGGGATACGCATGCACCGACCTTTCGCCATGAGAAAGATGAGGAATATAAAGCTCACCGTCCGCCACAACCGGAGGAGTTGAAAATCGGGATCCCACTGATCAAGGAGATGGTGGATGCCTGGGGAATTCAAAATCTGGAACAGGATGGGTATGAAGCCGATGATATCATTGGAACCATAGCAAACGGAGCCAATGCAGATGATGTCGATGTGATGATGGTGACACCGGATAAGGATTTTATGCAGCTGGTGCATGATCACATCCACATGATGAAGCCGGATAACAACAACGGTGGATTTGATATCATCGACCGGGAAGGAGTGATGGATTATTTTGGGGTGTATCCTGAGCAGGTGATCGATGTGTTAGCGATGATCGGTGACACGGCCGATAATATTCCCGGCGTGCCCGGAATTGGAAAAAAGGGGGCTCCTAAACTCATCAAAAAATACGGTTCGCTTGAGGCGGCCATTGAAGATGCCCCTAATATCAAAGGCAAACGTGCGCGTGAGGGATTGACCGAATTCGGTGATCAGGCACTTCATGCTAAGGAAATGGTTACGATAAAGACCGATGTACCGGATACCGTGGAATGGGAAGAGCTTGAATGGACTGGTCCCGATAAGAAAGAATTGGGACTCTTCTTCAAGCGCATGGAATTCCGGACTCTGACTAAAAAATACCTGGGCGAAGAAGGTCCGGTTGCCAACAAGGAAGGAGATCAGGTAGACCTGTTCGGTTCCTTTAAAGAAGAAGCCCCCAAGCAGGAGCTGGATGAGGAAAAGGTGAATTACGCTTTGCTCGATACTATCGATAAGGTGAAGGGATTAGTGGATGAATATAAAGATGAGGAACACTTTTGTTTTGATACAGAGACGGACAGTGCTGATCCGGTAACAGCTTCCATGGTTGGCATATCGCTGACGGCGACACCGGGTACGGCTTATTACATTCCGGTGAATGTAGAGGGAGGGTTAGATGAGAATGAGGTTGTTGAGGCTCTGAGGCCATTGTTTGAAAATGATCACATTCTGAAGATCGCACATAATTACAAATTCGACTTCATGATCCTTAAACGAGCCGGTTTGGAGGTAAAGGGCAATGCATTTGACACCATGATCGCTGCTTATCTGATCGATGCGAATCAGCGTCTCAAAATGGATGAGTTATCGAAAAGCTTATTGAACTATAAACCGGTCCCCATCGAGGATCTGATCGGGAAAGGGAAGAGGCAGAAGTCGATGGCAGATCTGAAGGTTGAGGATGTCTATCTCTATGCCTGCGAGGATGCCGATATCACTCTAAGGTTGTATGAGATACTGAATAAACGACTCAAAAATGACGAACTGCTGGAGATCGCTTATAAAGTTGATTTCCTGCTGATGGAAGTCCTGGCTGATATGGAATTGAAGGGTATAAAGCTGGATACAGAAATGTTGAAAACCTTTTCTGAGGAGTTAGAGAAGGATCTGAAAGAGCTTGAGGAGCAGATCTATGATAAGGCAGGAGAGGAATTCAACATTAATTCTCCCCAACAACTAGGCACGATCTTGTTCGATAAAATGGGCCTGCCTGCCGGCAAAAAGACCAAAACCGGACAGTATTCTACGGCAGAATCTGTGCTTACAAATCTCGCGCCAAAATATGAGATGCCTGGCCTGATTCTGGATTACCGTCAACTCACTAAACTCAAATCTACGTATGTGGATGCTCTTCCTGATCTGGTGGTAGAGGAAACCGGGCGCGTACATACGGAATTCAATCAAAGCGTGGCAGCTACCGGTCGACTCAGTTCCTCGAATCCCAACCTTCAGAATATCCCGATAAGAACCAAAAGAGGTCGTGAGATCAGGAAGGCCTTTGTAGCTGAAGATGGTTTTAAGCTGATGTCAGCTGATTATTCTCAGGTAGAACTGCGCGTTATTGCCCATATCTCACAAGATGAAGCGATGATCGAGGCCTTTAAAAATGATGAGGACATTCACGCCAGAACAGCCAAAGAAGTTTTTGATCTGGAATCGCTGGACGATGTAACCCCTGATCAGCGAAGAAAGGCCAAGGAAGTGAATTTTGGGATTCCTTATGGAGTGAGTGCTTATGGACTCGCTTCACGTTTGGGTATTGAAAACGATGAAGGGAAACAGATGATCGATCAATATTTTGAGCGCTTTCCAAGTATCATGAAGTACATCAACGATACCAAAGAATTTGCACGTGAGCATGGCTATGTAAAAACGATGCTGGGGCGCCGCAGATACATTCCGGACATTAAAGCGAGCAACTGGAATGTACGCGGGTTTGCAGAACGTACGGCTATCAACATGCCCATTCAGGGAACGGCCGCTGATATCATCAAACTGGCTATGATCGAGATCCATCACTGGCTCGTTGAAAATGATAAGAAAAGCCGCATGCTGCTTCAGGTGCATGATGAACTCATTTTCGAGATCCATGAAAGTGAGCTGGATGAAGTACCTGACAAGATCATCGAGCTGATGGAAAATGCCGTGAAATTGGATGTTCCCCTTAAAGTGGAAGCCGGTATTGCTGATAACTGGCTGGAAGCGCATTAACAGTTAACAGTGAGCAGTATGCAGTGAACAGTGTTTTTTCAGGGTTTCCATCATTCCGTTTCCAAAGATTCGATATTTTGGTTTAATCAGGAGAGAAACGGGGTGATGGAAAATGAGCGGTTATTGATCTGTTATCATATCTCAGGGTAGAGTAGCTGGAACCAGAAGGTTCCGTTAGGCATTACGAACCTGAGGTTACTGACGAGTACAAGGATGCAATGACTGGATCCATTCATCACCTGGCTCGTTTTGAAGCTTCGTTGGTTTGCCTAATTAAAGTGAGCCGAATGATGGATGACTGTTGGTCTCGATCTGCAGCGTAAGGTATGATGGAGACTCTACTTGCTGTTTTCAATAAGGTGAGGCAGGCCTCCATAGGGCATTCCAGTGCGGAGCGGAAAGGGGTTATGTAATAACAATGCCGTACTTATCCAATAAACCCGGAAGACCGTGTAGCGAAAATTTGGCCCCCTTAATATCATTAAGCTCCGGATCAATGGAGTAATTATAGGAGGTAGAGAGATCCGCCTTTTGCAATGATGTAGCAGAAAAAGTGGCTTTGGTTAGATCGCAGTTTTCGAAGTGTGTTTCCTTCAGATCAGCTTGAGTGAAATCTACCTCCTGTAAACTGCAGTCATTGAAGATAGCGTTTTGCAGCTTGATCCCGAATAAAGAAGATAAGTTCAGATTACAAGAGTGGAATTCGGCAGAGAATGAGAAATTATTACAGGTATCAAACTGCAGTCCGATCAACTTGCACTCACTGAACACACAATCTCTGAACGAAGTACCGTAAAGTTTTGCCATAGAGAGATCGCATCCCTCAAACCGACACTCAATGAAAGACGACTCAGAAAGCTCGGACTTTGGGAGTTGGCAGTTAATAAATCGGCAGAGCTCGTAATCACCGGTCTCAAATGGATCTTTGGTAAAATCGATACCGGTGTAAGTTTCTTCGAAAAAGTAGGGTTTGTTCATACGTACATAATTTTATGAGCAAGAATATACGCATGTAATTTGTTGGAGATAAACAGGTATGGGTAGGTAAATTTTTTGGATAGTGAATCCATCATTCCGTTTCCAATGTTTCGATATTTTGGTGTAATCAGGAGAGAAACGGGGTGATGGAGAGGGATCTTGGTAAATTATTTACCTGAAGTTAGTGTGTAATGACTGGATTCATCCATCACCCGGCTCGTTTTGAAGCCTTATTGGATTGCCTAGTTAAACTGAGCCGAATGATGGATAACTAATTACAGACCGAATAATCATAATATAAATTCTCCCTCGCTCTGCCGCTCTGCGCCTGCCTGTCGGCAGACAGGTCGGAGCGGATTGATATGAATGTTATACCAGTGACCATCCACCGGATCAGTGTCATCCGCGGTCCATTGCATTGGAACATTTAGGCACCGATCTGATGTTACACCCACATGAAAATAAACAAAGACTACGACGCTATTATCATCGGTTCGGGTATGGGAGGCATGAGTGCCGGGGCTATGCTGGCCAAGGATGGGTACAAGGTTCTTATTCTGGAAAAGGCTCATACGCTCGGTGGATGCTCTTCCTCCTATTACAGGAAGGGTCATATATTCGAATCCGGAGCAACCACGCTTATTGGATTTGATGACCATCAGCCATTATGGAAGCTGGAAAAGGAAACCGGCATTGAAATTCCGAGGGAGGAGATCACTCCAAGTATGGCTGTATGGATCGACGGGGAGATGATCACCCGTTACAAGAACAGAGAGCAGTGGATTCAGGAATGTACTCGAATATTCGGCAATGAGAGTGCACAAAAAGCTTTCTGGACTGAGGCATTCAAAGTAGCAGACCTGGTGTGGAAAGTATCCCTGAATAACCCATTCTTTCCTCCTCTGAAATTTAGTGAATGGGGACAGCTTGCCATAAACAATAGTCCATGGGATATTTGGGTACTGAAATATGCTTTCAAATCGGTTCAAACCGTAATGAAAAAATTTGGAGTGGATACCCCGAAATTCAAACGATTTGTGGACGAACAATTGATGATCACGGCTCAGGCTAAGTCAGAAGAGACGCCATTTTTATTTGGAGCGGCCGGAATCACCTATACCAATTATTCCAATTATTATGTGCCGGGCGGATTGCTTGAGATGATCAATTCGATTCGGGCATTTATTCAGAAAAACGGTGGTGCTTTGCATACTAAAGAGGGAGTTGAGAAGGTTATGCAAAATGAGAATGGATTCACGGTTCATACCAAAAATAAGCGCAATGAGACGTTTACATACCAGGCACCACTCTTGATATCGAACATCCCGGTCTGGAACATGCAGGATATCACAGTTGGTGAGATGAGAGAGTATTTCATGTCTGAGGCAAAGGATTTTGATGAGGCTTGGGGCGCCATCACTTTGGGTATTGCCACAGATGATGTGTATCTGGCGGAATTTCCCTTACATCATCAGGTCCATCTGAGTGAAGGGGAAACTGTTCCTCACACCAACTCTGATTCCATTTTTATTTCGATGTCCAAATCCGGTGATACATTGCGAACTAAAAAGCACATGAGAACGCTGAATGTATCAACACATGCCTCACCTGAGTACTGGTATTCACTGAATGAAGACTATGACACAGCCAAACAACAGGTTCAGGATTTTATCGTTGAAACTCTTCGGAGGAAGCTCCCCGGGTTTTCTCGCGCACAAATTGACGTTATACATACGGCCACTCCGGTTACCTGGGAAAACTGGGTGTACCGAAAAAAGGGCAGAGTGGGGGGAATTCCTCAGAGTATGGCACGAAGCTTGCTCAAGTGGACACCTAACGAAACTCCGTTCAAAGGTTTGTATCTTTGCGGAGATACGACCTTTCCCGGACAAGGAATTCCGGGCGTAACTTTGAGTGGGATCAACGTATATTCTCGCATCAAAAAGAATCATCATTAAAGCAGATATTTTTGGATAATTTTTCACCTAATACCCGATTTACTTTATTTCCTCCGGTTATAAAAAACTTATTGATCATTAATGGTTTAGCATTTCTGTTGACCAAACAGGTGTTTGGAGCCGGCTGGACACCCATTGGAGCGGCAGTTGCTCCTTACCTAGTGTTAAATCCTTTGGGAGAGGGGTTTATGCCCTGGCAGCTGGTCACATACATGTTCCTGCATGCCGACCTCACGCATATTTTCTTCAACCTATTCGCACTCTGGATTTTTGGGCAGGCCATAGAAAATCTGTGGGGTTCCAAGCGGTTTTTACTTTACTACATGCTCACAGGTATCGGAGCTGCTGTGATCCATATGTTCCTGGGCGGTTATTTTACTTATACCCTTGGGGCATCCGGTGCTGTATTTGGAATTCTTTTAGCGTTCGGGATGATGTTTCCGGATCGGTACATTATGCTGCTGATCCCTCCCATCCCTATCAAAGCCAAGTATTTTGTGATGATCTACGGAGCCTTTGAGTTATTCAGTGGTATAGCTCAGCCAAATAGTGGCATTGCTCACTTTGCCCACCTGGGCGGTCTGGTGGTCGGTTATGCCCTGATCAAACTATGGGGTTTAAAGAAACCTGATTACTATGGATAGAAGAAGAGGTTCTTTCAATTTTGGCGGTGGCGGCAACATGCGCAACCAAATGCCCTTCGATTCATTCTGGGGAGGGATCAAATACGGCTTCATGCAGATGCCGGTGGCTATTCGCACCATCATTCTGGCCAATGTCATTGTATTTATACTTCAGATATTTGGAGGGCAGACCTTCAATACCTGGCTGGTAAATAATCTTGGTTTTGATCCCGCTTTTCCAACTTTTTTCACACAGCCCTGGAGGTTGATCACCTACATGTTCCTGCATGGAGGGTTCCTGCATATTCTGTTTAATATGTTATGGCTTTGGTGGATGGGGCGCGCTGTGGAAGAATCTGTGGGGCCACGTACCTTTACGGTGATCTATTTCGGAGCCGGTATTTTAGGTGCCTTACTTGACGCAGCCCTGGCCCTTGCCTTTGGTAATGCGTTGGTAATAGGAGCTTCGGGTGCCGTAACCGGTATGCTGGTGGCCTTTGCCATGCTTTATCCCAGAGCCCCGATCATGCTTTTTTTATTTCCTCCGATCGAAGCCCGTTATTTTGTGGCAGGGTGGATCGCTATCGACATCTTATTTGTGGGAGCCGGAGATGGAATTGCCCGACTCGTTCATATTGGAGGTGCCTTAGGAGGCTACCTTCTGATGAAAGCTCATCAAAACGGAACCGACCTGAGCATGATCATTCGGTATTTCGAATACTTGTTTGGAAAAGTGAAACCAAAGGGCTTCGGTAAGGGGCGTAAGAGCCGGAATAAGAACATGTATATTGTTCAGGATGCGGAGATCGTGGAAGAAGTGGATCAAACTGAACTGGATGCCATTCTTGAGAAGATCTCGAAGAAAGGATACGATGCTCTTTCAAAAGAAGAGAAGAAGAAATTATTTGAACTGAGTAAAAAAGACCAATAATGGCAGAGATCAAGAGACGAAAATCTATTCAGGTGATGGTTGGGAATGTGCCGGTGG
>JAASTO010000132.1 GCA_021767245.1 Balneolaceae bacterium | reverse complement strand
TTTGGTGGATTGAACATTGTAATGCCGGAGTGGATCGAAGAGTTTTCGACCGATAAAGTACTATGTATGACCTATCTGGAAGGACGGCATTTGGGAGAATTCCTTAAAGAAGACCCGGACCAGGAAACCCGTGATCATTTTGGTCAGTTGCTATGGGATTTCTTCCATCAGCAGATCCAGGATATGGACTACGTTCACGCCGATACGCACCCCGGAAATTTTCTTTTTACCTATGATGGCAAATTGGGTGTCATCGATTTTGGATGCGTTAAGAAATTCCCAAGATCCTTTTTTATGGATTACCTGCGGCTGCTTCCCACACATTTGGAAGATGACCAGGATGCCATCCGGGACCTCTATGAGAAACTCAAGGTCATCAACCCAGACTCAGATAGCCCTGAAAATGAAGAACGCTATTTTAAGTTTGCACGCAACTATGGAATGACCTTCGCAGAGCCTTATAAATACGAGGTTTTTGATTTTGGAAATGAAGAGTACCGAAACACCATCAAATATTTCACAAAAGATGCGCCGATCGGCAATGAACCTCGCGGTTCTCAGCATTTCTTATACACCACACGCGTGCACCTGGGGCTTTATAACTTACTCATGAAAATGGGGGCCCACATCAACACCACAGAAAGCAGGAAGATCTTGAGTGATATGCTGGATGTTGATTTGGAGGAAGTTGTAGAGACATCCAAATAGAAGGCGGATGTTGCGGATAGTAGCTGATTCAAGATTTTTTTCTGCTGAGTCTAGCAGACTTAGACGGGAGTCTTTCGCTGATTTTCCTAAAAATCCCCGAATGGGGATGAACATGAATAACCACGGGCGAAGTGAATGCGCGTTCACTTCGCCCGTGGAAGCATGAACAGAGAGTGAGCGGAACCCTGAAGGGGTTCAACAAAATGTTAAAGCAGGTACCGCTCATCAAATTCAATCTCATGCTCGTTTAGCAGTGCGATGTATTCTTCTCTGAAAGTTATTCTTTTATGGTGTTCTTCTTGGTTCTTGACGTATTCAATGAGCCTGTCTTTTGCTTTAATACTGTAACTAAAAGCACCGTATCCATCTTGCCAGTCCTTAAATTCTGGAAACAATCCTTCTTTTTTGATGAATTTATTACTTGATGTCTTAAGATCTTTTATCAAAGATGATACGGGAACCGTTGGATGTATATGCGTAATAATATGCAGATGATCTTCTACACCATTAATTCGATATAGATGGCATTTTTTATTATTGAGAATACCCCAAAGATATTTGTACAGTTGTTTCTGGTTGGGCTTTACTAAAGCAGGATTTCGATCCTTTGTACTGAAAACGATTTGATATAAGAATTGTGTGTACGTGCTCATAGTGTTTTCCCGAAGTTTTTATAAGAATATGAGCTATTCAGGCATATTGTTCAACCCATTCAGGGTTACCTACTTTCTTTTGTTTACAGGCACCGGGTTTCGCAGGCTCCACCCGGAGTTATTCATATTTCATCCTTTCAGGATGAGGGAATTTATATAGTGACTACGTAGCACGGCAACTTGCCCGTCCGTTTTAGTTCAACGCAATTAGGGCTTATTCATCCAGGCAGACAAGCTGTCCGCCCTACGTTTCAGTAGCAACATCTGAATGGAACGCAGATGACACGGATTGGGCAGATCTTCACTGATCTGTATTTCAATCCCTTTCCCCTGATTATCCGCAACATCCGCTTTATCCGCGTTCTATTTCATTACCTCTATCTCACCATTCTCAACGTAGGGGCAATTCATGAATTGCCCCTACGTTGGACCATACTTTCCTACCTATAGTTAATAATTTCTCAAAAAATCTGTAAGGAATTCGGCATTCATAGCTCTTACCTTAGAAAAAGACGATGAATTATTCACAAACTACTACCAATACCATGCCGGATATCAAACAAGCAGAACACGTACTTCATGAAGTTTTCGGGTTTGAGGAATTCCGGTCACTGCAGAAAGACATTATTCAAAACATCCTTAATAAAAAGGATACCCTGGCCATCATGCCTACCGGTGGAGGTAAGTCACTTTGCTATCAGATCCCAGCACTGATTTTTGATGGATTGACGATCGTGGTCTCTCCTCTTATATCACTCATGAAAGATCAGGTCGATCAGCTAACCGCTTATGGGATCTCGGCTTCTTATTTGAACAGTTCGCTATCAGCCCAGGAGTATGAAGCGACCCTCGATCAGATCCGCAGAAATAAACTGGATCTGCTTTACCTGGCACCGGAGACCTTACTTAAAGGTAACGTTCTGAATCTTCTCTACGGTTTGAATGTGGAATGCATTGCCATTGATGAGGCACACTGCATCTCCGAATGGGGTCATGATTTTCGTCCTGAGTACCGACAGCTATCAAGTGTCACAGAAAAATTTGATAATGCGGTCACGCTTGGTTTGACTGCAACTGCTACTCCCCGGGTTCAAAAGGATATTGCAAATTCACTGGGGCTTTCAAACGCTAACACCTTTGTTGCCAGTTTTAATAGGAAAAACCTATATCTGGATGTCGTTAACAAAAGCAATCCGTTGCAGCAAGTCATTAATTTTCTACGACGGCATGAGGAGGATTCGGGTATCATATATTGTTTTTCCCGTAATCAGGTGGATGAACTTACACAAAATCTGAACGCAAATGGCTTTAATGCGCTACCCTATCATGCCGGATTGGGAGAAAGTATTCGCACGCATAATCAGAATGCGTTTATTCGGGATGAAGTGGATATCATTGTGGCTACTATAGCCTTCGGGATGGGCATCGACAAGCCGGATGTGCGGTTTGTGATCCATCACGATATGCCGAAGAATATTGAATCGTATTATCAGCAAATTGGTCGCGCCGGTCGGGATGGCTTGCAATCCGATTGTCTGTTTTTATTCAGTTATGGGGATGCCGGAAAGATCCGCTATTTCATCAATCAAAAGTCCGGGGAAGAACAACGTGTTGCTGAGGAGCATCTGCAAAAATTAATGGATTATGTGGAGGCTCATCAGTGTCGTCGGATCAAATTGCTTGGATATTTTGGAGAACATTTCAATGAACCAAATTGTGGCATGTGTGACTTCTGCACAGGCGATACTCCGGAAAGGGAAAATATTACCGTTCCGGTTCAGAAATTCCTTTCCACCATGGCGCGAACCGAACAGAGATTCGGCTACAATCACATTTTAAATATTCTGCTAGGTTCTCGCCGGAAAGAAGTGCTTAAGTTCAACCACGATAAACTTTCAACCTATGGAATCGGGAAAAACCTGAGTCGGCCAGAGTGGAAACAAGTGTATCGGGAGCTGATGAAGCAGGATATTATTGTTCGGGAAATTGAGCATAAAAGTTTAAAGCTCACACCAAAGGCCAGGGAGATTCTCAAGGGTAATCAGGAGGTATTCGGGGTGATCGAGGAGCCGGTTCAAAAAAAACGAACCAAATCGTCTAAATCCGATATTGAATCACTCGATTTCAACCGGAACTTGTTCAAACGGCTCAAAGAAAAACGAATGGAACTGGCACGTAAACAGGGGGTTGCACCCTTCGTTATTTTTGGAGATAGTACGCTGATCGAGATGGCTTATTATTATCCGCAGAGCGAAGAGAGTTTGCTAAAGATCCACGGAGTGGGTCGTGCAAAGTCCAAGAAATATGGGACTGATTTTTTAGATGTGATCTTGGAATTTAGTCAGCAACATAATCTCAAGGAACGTTCAAAATCGGCTCAACCCAAACATAAACCGGTTAAAAAGACGCTTAGTAAAAATAGTCGGCCTTACGAAGTGGGGCACATGTTCCGAAATGGCAGGTCTGTTCAAGATATTGCCTCTCATTTTGATGTTAAAGAGGGAACCGTGATCAGCAACCTCATCAAGTATGTAAAGGCGGGAGAGTCTATTCCTATTGATCATTTATTGGATATTTCATCCCTTAGTAAATCAGAAATGCAGAGGGTTCGAAAAGCATTTGATAAACACGGACATGAAATGCTGCGTCCGGTTTATGATGAGCTGAATGAGTCGGTTTCGTATGATGAGTTACGGATCGTACAGTTGTATCTGATAGTGGAGAATGGAAGTCGGTAACTCCGTTCAACATTGGAACGTGTGCAATGAAGGTTAGGAATTATCTTTAATAACTTTATCCATTATTCCAGACTTTGTGAACCAGAGGTTCAGGTATGCATTCCGAACGAGACGTTCGGAACGATGCTAAGGCTTTAAAAATGGAATCACTCCTGTGGTTTGGATGGTTTCCTCCATTTCTGCCAGAAGTTCTCAAAAAGAACCATTCCGAGTGACCATAGTACGGATACAAAAATAGTTTCAAACCAGGTAAAGCCTGTTTCGGAAAAAATGTACAGGCCTATACCATACAATGGGCCAAATACTATGATGCCTACCAAAAACCGGGCAACCATTTCTTTTTTACTCATAACTGGAAAAATTAGTTTACAAAAAAAAGCACGGGTTATACCCCCGTGCTTCAAAATACTAATATGTGGTAAACTTCCTAATCAATGCTATTTAAATAGCGGAAGAAATCGCTGTCTGTTGTAAGAATGATATTGGTTTCTTTGTCGATGGTTTTAGTGTATGCATTCATGGTTCTTATGAATGAGTATAAGTCACGCGACTGCGAATTCCGATTATAGGCTGCGTTATAGATAGCTGCGGCCTTGGCATCGGCTTCACCACGAATAATTTCAGCTTCTCGGAATGCTTCCGACTGAATACGTGCCAGATCTCTTTCTTTCTCACCGTTGATCCGGGAAGCTTCCCCCTGACCTTCCGATCGGAATTCATCCGCAATTCGGTTACGCTCGGAGATCATACGATCATAAACCGTGCGCCGTACATCTTCCACATAATTTACTCGTTTGATGCGAAAATCCAGGATCTGAATTCCCAGGTCTGAAGTTCTTTGATTTGCCAGTTCCTGAATATCTTCCTGAATTTGCTGTCGGCCTGTATTGATGTCTTCCAGTGAATCTTCTACCACTTCCAGCATCAAAGCGCCGGTCGTGTCCGGTTCACGGTTGCTTGAACGAACGATCTCCAATAGATCGTGAGCAGCTATCGCATTTCGGGTTTCTCCATCCAGAATATCATCCAGGCGGGATTGTGCCCCGCGCTCATTACCAAGACGCTGATAAAATTGCAGCGGATCAGTAATCTGCCAGCGGGCATAAGAATCCACGAAAATGAATTTCTTATCCTTGGTAGGAATCTGGTTACGGTCACCATCCCACTCCAGATACCTCTTTTCAAAGTAGTTGGCAGTTTGCACAAATGGGATCTTAAATTTTAGTCCCGGATCAGTCACGGCATCTCCAACAGGATCACCAAATTGCGTGATAATGACCTGTTCTGTTTCATGTACAATGTAGAATCCATCCAGTGCCGTTAAAAGTATAACGACGCCGATCACGGCAGTAATAATTCCTTTAGCCTGTTTCATCTTAGTTACCTCCATTATTGGTTTGAGTAGAAGTTGTTCTTGCTCCTTCTAACTGCATTTGTAGTAATGGGAGGACGTTATTTCCACCTTCATCTGTGATCGTTTTATTACCCATTTTAGGAATTATATCTTCCATGGTTTCTAAGAATATTCGTTGTTTGGTCACCTGAGGGGCTTTGATATACTCGGCATATAGATCATTGAAACGTGAAACTTCACCCTCGGCATTGTTGATCCTTTCGGAGGCATAACCTTCGGCTCTCTGAATGGTTTCTTCAGCCTCTCCCCGGGCTCTTGGAATAACCCGGTTATAATCCGCTTTGGCCTGATTGATCAGGGTTTCTCTTTCCTGCTGAGCTTCATTCACCGCGTTAAATGATGGTTTTACTGGGTTTGGTGGATTGATATCCTGAAGCACGACCTGCTCTATGGTAATACCTAACTCATATTCCTGAACCAATGATTGAATCAGGTTTTGAACCTCGATAGCAACCTCGGCACGACCAACGGTCAGCACCTCATTCACTGTTCGGTCACCCACGATCTGGCGCATTGCCGCTTCCGAAATATCAGACAGTGTTGACTCTGCATTCCGAACCTTGAACAAATAACTATATGGGTCATTGATACGATACTGAACTACCCACTCCACATCAGCCAGGTTGAGGTCTCCGGTTAGCATCAGGGATTCATCCTCATAACCTGCTTTTTGGTATTGTGATTGGACACCGGAGTTCACAGTCCTGTAACCAAATTCTTGTTTCAGTTGTCGCTCTACCGGAACCAGTTCAACCTGATCAATAATCGGTAATTTATAATTAAGTCCCGGTTCTACTGTTTCTACATATTTTCCTAACCGCACTACCACGCCCACTTCTTCCGGATCTACCGTAAAAAATGTTGTGAATCCAAGAAATAACACGATCAATCCGATAATAATCATCCGGATATTTTTCGTGACTTTCTCAAACTGAGGCGGCACATTGAATTCAAAATCTTGTTCTTGAGCCATGTTTTACTATTTATTATTCTTTATTTGAAATAGATATACTTATTAGATCTTCAGGCATATGATAGTGGTATCGTCAGCCAATTGATAGTTACTGAATTTTTGAATAGTTCTTTTTATTTCTTTCGATATCTCTTTCGCTGTTAGCTTGTCGGTGTCAATCGATTCTATCAATCTTGGTACTTCATCAAAACCAAATCTTTCTCCTTTATCATTCACTGCCTCAGGTAATCCGTCTGAGTAAAGCAGGAAAAAATCCCCTTTTTTCACACTAACTATTTCCCGCTGATATTTTACATGTTTCTGCATACCCAACGGAAATGAAGGTTTTGGGGTGTGAATATATTCTGCAATGCCATTTCGTTTTAATATTGGCCTGCAGTGACCTGCATTTGCGATAGCCAATTTTTGGGCTTTAATATCATATCGGGCCAAAACACAGGTAATAAACGTTCTTTTATCGGTTCGGTCAAACAATGGTTCGGTGATATCAGACAGGACTTCATCCGGACAATCATGTTTGATCCGGGAAAGTAATAACCCACTGGTAAACACGGCCGGCATAGCTGCGCGCATCGATTTTCCGGAAACATCCACAACCGTCATAGTCAAAGCTTCGGCATTTCCCTGCTCATCTTCGGTCATTATATAATCAAAATAATCTCCACCGACTTCAAACGAGGGCATGAAGAACCCATACACATCGAAAGCTTCAGACTCGGGAGCTTGTAAGGGCAAGAGTTTTAGCTGACTTTCTCGAGCAATCTCGATCTCTTTTTCAACCCGGAGATGTTGATTAATGCGCTCTTCGTATTCCGGAATATATACTTCCACCTCAGAAATTGACTGCCCATACCTATTGATCACAAATCCATACATCAATATTAAAGCCATGAACACATACTGACCCCATGCCACATAACTGACACTGAGTGAGTCTGAGCCAACATACGGTAGCATCAAAAAGAAAAC
>JAASTO010000131.1 GCA_021767245.1 Balneolaceae bacterium | reverse complement strand
GTTCTTGGCGGTAGCTTTACTAAAGTTGATACCAAAACCTATCAGTTTAACGCGGATTCATAATCAATGGCCAAAACTTTCACTCGTTCGCTTTTTGTAGGGGTAGTATTTGCCGTCGTTTCATTACCTGCTTTTGCTCAGTTTAGTTTTCAGTCTGAACCGTTAATTGATGTGATACGCACATTTGAGAACGAAACGGACTATCGGTTTCTCTACAGAGAATCTCAGATATCAGATATCAGGGTGACCTTCGAAACGACTACAGAAACCATTATTCAGGACCTTGAGACAGAACTTAGATTTTATCAGATCGCCATTGAAGCGGATGAACTAAGGCAACAGATCGTCCTTTACCGTAAAAATGAAAGCGACAGTCCGGTGCTGTCCATTAGCGGTCAGGTCGTAGATGCTGAAACCGGCGAGCGACTTCCCTATGCCACTTTATCCTGGAAAGCGAATGGAAAAACCTATGGTGTTGCCGGTAACTCATCCGGAGCCTTTACCATCAACACCACGGTCAGAAATCCTGACTTCACTCTCCAAAGTTCCTATCTGGGATATGAAACTAAACAGATCACCCTTGACCTCCGTGAGGGATTTTCTTTTGAAGACGTCACCATTCGGCTCACCCCAACAGCCGTTCAGGGACAGGATATCGTGATCACAGGTTTTACTTTCCCTTCCAGCTCCGACAGTATTTACAGAAACTTTATCAACACCGGGGTACTCAGTCCATTTGGAGAGAATAACACAACCCGGGCATTGCAATCACTGCCTTCGGTAACCAACGGTCCGGCCGTCAATAATGGCATCAATGTCCGCGGAAGTTCCGCTGATGCCACACAGATACTTCTGGATGGGATCACCATTTATAATCAAAGTCACCTGTTCGGACTACTCGACAGTTTCAACCCCAATGCCCTGCAAACTTCAGGGTTTTTCTATGATGTGACCCCTGCTCAGTTGCCTTCTTCTCCCGGTGGAACCCTGTCCATGCTCACAAAAACCGGCTCCCTGAATAGCTTCAGTGGTTCTGCAGGACTGAGCAATACCGCTTTCAATGCCACAATTGAGGGACCCTTAAATTCCGGCCGCAGCAGTTTTCTCTTTTCGGGGAGAACATCTACCATGAACACGGTAAATTGGCTGGGGAATAAAGATCTGATCGCTTACGGATTGAATGTCGATAGGCCCAGTGAAGTTATGGCCGAAAATCTGACCGACCTGCAATCCCGGCTGGTAACCCCCGGTGATTACGATGCCATGTTCTATGACTTGCATGGCAAGGTCTATTTCGAAAATAAAAACGGTGGCAGGCTGACCTTTGGTGCTTATTACGGCGCCGATAATGTCTCACAGGATGCACAACGGCTCGTGCGTCGGTTCAACCCGAATGATCCCCTTGAACGCTTCAGTCAACAGGATGTTGAGACCCTGAACAAATGGGGAAATTTCAGTTCAAGCGTGTCTTACAAATCGCCGATCACATCAAGGTTCTACAGTCAGACTTTAGCTGCGGTCAGTATTTACAATACCGAATTCAAAAAGGATGATTTCGTATATAACCGGGTAGATTCAGGCGGAACCGGTGTTCAGGTATTTACCTTTCCGCTTGAGAACAAAAGTGTCTTCAACGAGATCAAATTTGACCAAAGCTTTGACCTGAGCCTGCCATCAGGATTCTGGACCTTTGGAGCTTCCTATCAATATTTCATCGGAGAGTATTTTGAGGAATCCTTTGATCGCCCCGGTTTGTTGAATGAATTTCAGTCGAGCCTGATCGATATCTATGCTCAGCTGGATCACACCTCCTGGGATCCGGTGGATCTGTATCTGGGGAGCCGCTTTCATTACTATACGGATGTATCTAAAGTGTACTTTTCGCCCCGCATCAAAGTGAAATTTCTGAACGACCGAACTCTGTCTTTTGGTCTGGGATACAGCCGGAATTATCAGTTCATGCACCGACTTTCGTTTTATAATGTGAGTAGTCCCGATATCTGGGTGATCAGTACGGATC
Source organism: Balneolaceae bacterium (assembly GCA_021767245.1). Classification (GTDB taxonomy): domain Bacteria; phylum Bacteroidota; class Rhodothermia; order Balneolales; family Balneolaceae; genus Gracilimonas. The sequence continues at coordinate 5,451 of JAASTO010000131.1, read as the reverse complement.
AGCAACCCCCTACCTCCTCCGACTATTACACCGCCGGCATGTACCTTCGGTTTGGATCGAACGCATTATTTCAGATTGAAGGCTATTACAAATCTCTGGATAACGCCCGTTTGTTTGAGATCAACTCACAAACCCTCACCAACAGTTTTGATGCTCTGCCATGGCTGTACGATAATGACGGTACCTCCAAGGGGGTTGAGTTTATGCTGAGAAACCGACTGGGGCCACTTACCCTGACTAATTCATACACGCTTTCGGAAGCCACATTCAGCAATCCCGAGATCCTGAATGGAGAGGAATTTTATGCACAATGGGATCAGACTCATTCCTTTACAAGTTCAGCTGAGATCAGTCTCATTTCCGGTCTGACGTCATTCCTGAGCTTCAATTATGCTTCCGGCTCTCCAAACCGGCTCAATTTTCTTCAGGTTGAAGAACAAGAACGACTCTCCGATTATCAGCGGCTGGATGCCGGACTGGAGTACTCCGGTTCCGTTGGGGGCACCGAATTTGAACTCAAGGCTTCCATTTTTAACCTTCTTGACCGAAATAATACCTGGTATCGCGAGCTGAACCTGGTGATCGATACCTCGGTCCCTCAAAATCAGCGAAGACTAACCTCCCGTCCTGTTGATGTGTATGATCTTGGGTTTCAGCCTTCCTTCAGTGCTCAGATCTGGTTTTGATCCTGTTCTGCTAAAACCGCATCCACTTCCATTTCAATGATCAGATCGGGTGAGATCAGCTTACTGACCTCCACCAACGTAGCCGCCGGTTTTATGTCTCCGAAGTATTCTTCATGAGCTCTTCCGAAAGCTTCCCATTCATCAATATTGGTTATAAAGGTTCGGGTTCGCACTACATCCTTCAGTGAGCTTCCCGCTTTGGTCAGTGCTTTCTCAATATTTTTGATACACTGAACCGTTTGGGCATACAGATCACCTTTACCGACCACATTCCCTTGCTCATCCACAGCGGTGGTGCCAGATACAAAGATCTGATTCCCTACTCTTACAGCCCGGCTGTAACCGACCTTGTCTTCCCACACCGCTCCGGAACTGATATTGATGCGTTTCATCCTAACTCCTGTTAATTGAGTGCCTGACTGAAATCCGGTCCTAAGGGAATTTCCAGCCTTTCAGCTTCTTCTATTAGTTTTGTTGCCTCAGCCTGCTCATCTATCGATCTTAATAAGCGGATCAGATCTACACGGGCTTGCAAATGATAGGGATTTAGATCAAGGGCTTCTTCAAACTGCTTTCGAGCGGTTTCCAGATCATTTTCAGCTTGCGATAATTTACCTTTCACGGCTAACAACTCGGCTTTAGTGTATGGAAGCTGAATGTCTGTTTCCACTTCTGCCAGTAACGTACCGGCTTTTTCCAGATCTGAGTTCAAAATATAAACTTCTGCAAGCAACAGATCATCCATATCACTCAGGCGGCTTTGATCAATTTCATTCAATAAAGAATTGGCTTCTTCTAAGTCCCCATTAGTGGCATGGATCCAGGCGATCCTGAGGGCATAACCCGCCACAGAATTGCCGGCTGATTCCAGAATGCGCTGTCCTTCCTGTAAAACCTTCAATGCCTCATCATACGATCCCTGTCTTATCAATACATCAGCTGTGGAAAGCCGAAGTTCAAAATTCTGTGGATTTTGAGCCAGCAAACCTTCAAAAAATGGCGTCACTTCTGCGGAATAACCCAGTTGGCTCTTTATCTCATTCATGAAGGTCTCTGCCTCTTCTTTACGATCGGTCAGGTAGGTGGAGATCGTTGGAGCCACCGCTACATAATCTTCCGCTGTGGTTAGGGCCCGGGCCACTTCCCCATAATCGAGATACCGCTCCCTCATCAGGCGGTTCAGCTGAGCTGCTTCAGAAAGGTCCTCTTCAAGTTTTTTGGCTTTGGCCAGTATCGGTTCCTGCCGGTTCAGAGCAGCCTCAAATCCCAATTCTCCGTTGAGGGCTTTGTAATGAAGAATATTAGCCTCATCCACATAGGTTGGAGCATAATTACTTTCCAGCTCCTTAGCCTGACGGATGTAAGACCGGGCTTCCTCAAACTCCCCCTGACGTGCTTTGATCTGTGAATACTCCAGGATCGCAGGCACATAATCTGGACTATAGGTCAAAGCGGTATCAAGATAGGTGGCTGCCAAAGTCAGATCACTCCATGACCGTCCCGCCAGCGAAACGTAGGTTTGTGCCCAATTGTCTGCCAGAACATCTTTATTCCCAGCCAGATACTCTTCCTGTTTTTTCAGAAGTTCTACCAGAAACGCAAAGTAATCCGGATCCTTTTCCTTAATGTAATCTTTGGTATTCATGGATTTATGGTTCAGGGGGTGAACCTTTTTTTCTGCTAGGAATCCGGCATAGCCCTGTGCAAAGAATTCACTTTCGTTGTTGGAAGCATAATAATCCAGGGTTTTATTATTAGCCATTGCCTCATGATACAAGGCCCGTATCTTTCGATCTTCTTCATCGGTCAAGATTCTTCCGTGATACAAGTGGGCATACTCATGAGCCAGTACATTCCTTTCAAGATGAGCTCCCCTTTCCAGATACTCGATCCCGGTGGCTCCGCTTCCCACTCCACGGATATCCATCCATTGACGGTTATCGAAAGTGGTACCAAAGCGAAAATAGTTTCGATCCATGGCGATAGCCAGGTCAATGTGCAAAGGGGGGATCGCAAAATCCGAATCAAATTTTTGGATCATCTCCAGATAGGCCTTACTCGGTCCGATCTGCTGGGCGATCATCTTTTTCACCCTGTCACCCGGATAGTATTCCGCATCCTTAAAGACCTCATAGAACACCGAGCCTTCTTCAGGTATCTCAGTATTCTCTATGATCTGTTCAAGCTCGTCATACTCCTCCAGATACTGAAACTGCCGCTGTTTGATGACGGCTGCCAGAGCATTATGCGCCGGACCATAATTCTGTTTTCTCTCGAGGATCTGACGGAAATGTACCTCTGCTGAGTCGAGTCGCTCTGTCCTATCCATGCTGTAGTACATATAATAGAACGAGCCTCTCATCATATCCGGCAGTACCGATTCCGGATATTCCTCACCAATTTCCCTCGTTAAAACTATCGCTTCATCCACACGATCTGCAGCCAGTAACGCATCTGCTTCCTTCAGTTTTTCCCGAACTTCCTCATCGGTTTCATGGGCATAATCCGCATAGGTTAGATTGGTATGACCATTTCCAAAATGCCAGTGTGCCAGATAATGCAGTGGGTTCACTTCAAACGCCAGATTCCACTGACCGGCCATATTATCGAGCTGAGTGGCATCCACCCTTCGCCAAACGGCATATCCATAACTGAATCGGGCATCCGCATTGAATGGATTAACTTCCAGAGCTTTTTGCAGAGCGGGTTCAGCAGCGGCAGGATCCTGATCCCAGAACAACACTTCCCCTTCGAGCAAATATCCCTCAGCCAGTGCCGGATCCCATTCCTGAACATCTTTCGCCCATTGTAATGCGTCTTCGTAATTTCGCTTTAACAGGGCTACCCGTCCCTTAACTACCCCTGCTTTGGCATCTGATTCATGTTCCCGTAAAATAGCCTCTGCAATAGCTTCAGCTTCATCCAGTCGCCAGGCCTGTATCTCAAGCTCAGCCTTCAATAAACGAGCTTCTCTGTTTGAAGGATTGCCTTCCAAAACCTCATTCACTAATGCTTCTGCATTTTCATATCTGTGTTTCTTAAAGTTGAGTCCGGCCCTGACCAGATTTACCTCATCAGAGTCTCCCATTTCATTCAAATATCTCTCTGCATCTTCCCAGAGGCCTAATTCCACCAGCTTTTGAACCGCATCCGCTGTCACCTCCTGCTCCAGAGCCTGCAAAGTTTTGGTTCTTTCCTGCGCCAGCTGCTGATTGGCAGTGGTGAGGTTATCTGCAGGATGATTTGCGGAATGGTTGCAGGAAACAAACAACAGCATAGCAAACAGTGAAAATATATATGGCAGGCGATTGGGCATCATCAGAGTCATGGCTTCCAAAAGTGATTGTCGTTTTAATCTGATGGATGATAACAGAACTGAAGCTTTGTTATCGTTTAAAAATTATAAAATGCTTCGGGGTGATCCCTGAAATGGGTCACCCGTCACCCACATGCTCCGGGATCGGAATTTGCACGGTCATCTTTGTTCCTGAACCCACTTCAGAATCGATCCACATCTCTCCACCCAGCTGATCTATGACATGATAAGCTTTGGTCAGACCAAAACCACCTCCCATGGTTCGAACCGTATCCTTTACATTACTGGCACGGTATCCATAATCGACCACTTTCCCGATCTCATCTTCGGGAATACCGTAGCCCGTATCTTCCACCACAAATTTAAAAACCTCATCTTTTTGTGAAATACCGATGGTGATATCCCCTCCCGGCGGGGTATATTTTCGGGCATTTGCGATCAGATCACGGATCACATCCTTCAGGATCAGCGGCATATGAATAATCTCTTCTCCCTCACTGTTGATCGCAAAATTTACCAGATAATCTTTCTCATCCTGCTCAGCAATGTTATAGATGATCTTATACCTGCCCTGACTATTCTTCTCCATCGCATAAAAGAATTCTTTGAAATCATCTACAAAATTATCCACAGAAAAAGGGATCCAGGCATCGGGGTATTCCCAGCGCTGTACGATCTCCTTTAACCGAACTTCAAATACCTCAAATACGCTTTTCATTATATTTGAATACTCAGATACCTTACTGTCATCCTTTAGCTCCGGTTGTTTTTTACTGAGTTCAGCTAACGAACGGTTAACCAGATTCTCAAACTCATTTAGCGATTCCAGGTTAAACACAGACTTGTCTTTAGAATGGCTCGCATCCGCAAACGCCATGGCCCGGTTAATGGCTGCATCCAATAATTTAGGATAGTCACTTTCCATCTGAAGCAGCTGTAACTGACTGCTTATAACCGAAATGATATTAACCACCGAGTGCATCTCAAGGCTTTCGATCTCTTCTTCACTGGCTTTTATCTCTTTGGTGATCTTCATTTTCAGGCTGTTTTAAAGTGAGCCTAATGGTATCCGTATTCACCCTGAATTTCAAAGTATTTCCAAGTTAAAAATCGCAAATCGATCTATCGGCCATTCGTTTCTCTTACATCATGCATATTTGCAGAACCTGCGAGCGTCCAGAGGTCCTCGCAGCGTTCGGTGATTGGCCTTAGTTTCGTAACGAGTTAAAAATCCATCTGACCGATCGCCGGTCTGATGGATGGAAATTGGCATTGTTACCCAAATCCACCCAACGGTCAGACGGGTAATCCGTCAGACCGAGGAGTTTTGACTCGCAAATCGGTCATTCGTTCATTGGGTAAATCGTGAATCATTCCATATGGTCACCCATTTGGTCACTGAAACGGCTCAAAATAGGCCTAAACAAAAAAAGCCGAAGCGCTTAAAGG
>JAASTO010000130.1 GCA_021767245.1 Balneolaceae bacterium | reverse complement strand
AGTATAGGATATGAAATTTAAATTCCTGTAACAGTGCCTTCAAATTAGAGCAAATTATGGATCGTAAATAAATTGTTGATGAAGCTACATTATAATAAGTCCCCTCTTTTCTGTTGGCCTCCTCCCAATTAAAATGATTATTTCTGTCACTACTTACATTTAAATTAGCCTTTTAACTCATTTTAGCTATATTCTTAACATAATTACTTTCCGTCAGTTACCATGGGTATGATTCAAAAAATATTCTCCTGAAACTTTTTTGAGCCTTTCTACCGTAGTCATGTTAATTAATAATGGGTATTTAAATGAATGTGCTACGGTTTCTATCCAAAACAGATAGAGATGTGACCGGGTAAGTTGTCCCGGATTCTATGGGTTAACATATAATGGGTAATGGTTCTGACTCGTGCTTGTTTTGCGTTCCGGGTAAGAAAATATATTACAGAAAGCCTACCGGTCTGTATGCTAAAATTCTTCCGCACCATCCGAAAAAAATTCATCGAAGAAGATAATGTTCGAAAGTATCTGCTTTATGCCATCGGCGAAATTCTGCTTGTGGTGATCGGCATTTTGATTGCATTACAGGTGAATACCTGGAATGAGATTAGAAAAATCGCCAATGAAGAACAAGCTATTCTGAGTCGTTTATTGGTAGATCTGGAATTCGCTAAAACTCAATCTGAAAGCTTTATCGAAAGAGAGAATGAGGACATACTCAGACTCAAAGCTGTCTTGGGTGGTCAACAAGGCCTGACTGAGATCATTCAACAGTCTAATCGTGATCAGTTTTTTTACGCTGCCGTCTGGGACCTTTCTTTTGATGTACCCGTCATCATCACCTACACAGATCTTCAGAATTCAGGAGATACCGGAAAGATCCAAAATTCCAGGCTACGGAGCAGGCTCTCCGAAATGGGGCTCAAAATTCTGATGCTGGAATCCATCATCGGTGACCGGCTGTCGGTTCATCAAACCCGTATCGATAACATCGTTGAATACGAGATTAATTATTTACCCCTGTTGGTCGCCGAGAAAAACCTGACCTCTATCCAACCTGGCAATGCCAATGATTATCTCCAGATAATGCAAAAACAAAATGTTAGAAACCTGTTAGGCATTAAGCTTGATCTAACACTAATAGTCCTGAATTTGCGCGAATCTCTTGACAGGGAGCTGGCTCAGGTAATTGAAATGGTTCAATCAGAAATAAATTAAAAAATAACCCATGAAATTAGATCAACAACAGATTATAAAGGGGTTCGTATGGACGCCGTGAGAAAAAATTTATTGGAAGAGACCTATGAACGCATCATCAATGTTGGGCTTTGCATCGTGCCGTATGAAGATTTATCAGATTTCGCTGCCCCTGAACTGATGTTTTTTGGCACTACCAAAGATCAAAAGGTTTTCTCATTCAGCGAGTTGGAGGCGTTGTTTAAATCTCAGTATGAACAGATGGCCGGATTTGTGAATTCACTTAATCGTAAACGACTTTTCACTCGAACATCGAATGATGGGAAAAACGCATTTATCACGGAAGAAGTAACCCTTACCCTGACTTCCCCCGAAGAAGTGAACACCATTTTTATGAGGTGCAGCTGCGTAATGGAATACATAGACAACCATTGGAAACTAACCCACTTGCATGCCTCAACTCCGGTAGACACGGAAAATGACCATTGGCACATGGAGGAATGGAAAAGGGAAAAAGAGAAGCTTCAAAAGCTTGTTGATCAGCAGACGGCCGATCTTAAAGGCAAGAATAGGAAACTGAAAATTGAAGCTGCCCTGGAACGTATTCGTGCTCAGGTTACCTCAATGAAGGAATCCTCCGACCTGCTCGATATTGTGGTCACCATGCGCACCGAATTTGTGAAACTCGGCCATGAAGCCCACTATTTCTGGCACATGCGCTGGCTGCCTGAAAAATATGAAAAAGCAATGACCTCGGGTGATGGTACCCGCATCGGAATGGTGATGACTCTCCCCCGCCATATTCACGGCGATATTCAACCCGTAGCAGCGTGGGAAAAAAGTGATGAACCCACCTATGTTTTGGCTATGGATGTAGATAAGGCCGTGGATTATGTGGACAAGATGATCTCCCTGGGTGATTTTGAACGGGTGGACCCCCAGGCTCCTTCCCTCGATGATATCCGGCATATCGGCGGACTCACGTTCATCATGGCGCGTACCACCCACGGCGAAATCGGATTCAGCCTGCCAGGCATGGTACCTGATCCACCTAAAGATGCAGTCGATACCTTGGTGCGCTTCGCGGGCGTATTTGACCTGGCCTATAAGCGATTTGAAGATTTGAAAGCAGCTGAACGTCAGCACCGCGAGGCTCAGATTGAACTGGCGCTGGAAAGAGTAAGAGCCCGTACCATGGCCATGCAATCATCTGATGAATTTGCCGATGTTGCTGCTGTACTGTTTGATCAGGTCAGAACATTGGGTGGTGATCTCTGGGGTACCGGATTCGGGTTGTGTGAAGAGGATGCGGAAAATGAGGAGTTCTGGTTTGCAAATGAAAATGGCGTATTCCCGGCAGTTTCAATTCCCAATACCGAAGATCCTGCCCATAAACAGATGTATGAGGGCTGGAAAAGCAAGATTGAATTTCTGGCACTTGAAGCGAGCGGAGAAAATCTTAAAAAGCATTACAACTATATGATGACCCTTCCTGAGGTCAGGCCGTTCTTCCAGAAAATTCTGGATGAGGGTCTCACCTTTCCGGAATGGCAGCAGTGGAATGCGGCCTACTTTTCTCACGGCTACCTGTTGATCATTACGCTCGAACCGTATTCGAATCAGGAGATCCTCAAACGATTTGCCCTGGTCTTTGATCAGACCTACACGCGCTTCCTCGACCTCAAGAAAGCGGAAGCCCAGGCGCGGGAATCTGAGATTCAGCTGGCGCTGGAGCGGGTGAGAGCCAGAAGCATGGCCATGCATCAAAGTGATGAACTGGCCGACCTTTCCCTTGAGTTGGTTAAGCAGGTGCAGGCACTGGGTATCGATACCTGGTTCTGTGCGTTCAACATCTACGATGATCATCCGGAAGGATCGATTGAATGGGGAAGCAACGGCCAAGGAACATTTCCCAGATACAGAACGCCAAGAGAAGGAGTCTTTCTGGACTATTATGAAGCCGGTCAGCGGGGAGAAACACTTCTGATCAATGAGATCGGGGAGGATGAGTGCCCGGCCCACTACGATTACCTGTGCAGTTTGCCGGGTGTGGGTAACCAGCTACTGAGAATGAAAGATGAAGGCATCCCCTTCCCCAATTCGCAAATTGACCATGTAACCTTTTTCAAATACGGGTACATCATCTTCATCACCTTTGAACCGGTCCCTGAAGCCCATGATATCTTTATACGCTTTGCCAGAGTTTTCCAGCAGACGTATACCCGTTTTCTGGATCTGCAAAAATCGGAGGAGCAGGCACGCGAAGCCAAGATTGAAGCGGCACTGGAACGTGTAAGGGCACGATCAATGGGTATGCACAAAAGTGATGATCTGATCGATGTAGTCAGAGAAATCGGAAAAGGAATTCATGAACTGGGCATACAGCTCCACTATTCTCAAATTTATACTGACTATTCGCATGACCCGAAAACAGGACTAAATATCTGGGTGGATGTTGAGGGGCAAGATTACCTAGAAAAATTTCATCTTCCTTATATTGACCATTCCATCACCTTAAATTATTACAACGCACTGAACGAAGGTCTGGATTATTTCAGTGATCGCTATTCAAAAGCGGAAAAAGACTCTTTTTTCAAGCTGCTGTTCAAATATTCTGACCTCAGAAGAATACCCAAAAAAAGAAAAGAGCTGATTCTCAATGCATCCGGATGGACACGATTTACGGTAATCTTGAATGAAGCCACCTTAAATTTTGGTCGATACAGCCTGGATGAATTTACAGATCAAGAACACGAGATTTTCATACGATTTGCAAAGGTTTTTGGACAGGCCTATACCCGATTTCTGGATCTTCAAAAAGCAGAAGAGCAAGCAAAAGAAGCACAGGTTGAAACGGCACTCGAAAAAATCCGTTCCCGAACGATGGGCATGCAGTCGAGTGATGAGCTGCCGGAAGTAGCCAACCTGCTTTTTTTGGAGATACAGTCACTGGGCATTCCGGCTTGGAGCTGTGGGTATAATATTCTTGAGGAAGATAAAAAAACCGCTGACGCCTGGATGAGTAGTGAAGGCACCCTACAGGATCCGTTCAAGCTTCGTTTATACGGAGAAGCTTCCTTTGATGAGATGGGGAGCTTTACCCAAAGTGATAAAATTATGTTGGTTCAGGAACTCGGTGGTGAGGCTCTGGAGGAGCACTATAAGCACATGAAATCTTTCCCTGATCTAAAATCCACTTTTGCAAAGATTGAGGAAAATGGCCTCTCCCTTCCCACCTACCAGATCAACCACCTCTGTAAATTCAGCCATGGATTCCTCCTGTTTATAACCTACGAACCGGTCCCGGAAGCTCATAATATATTCAAACGATTTACCAAGGTCTTTGATCAAACCTATACTCGTTTTCTGGACCTCCAAAAAGCTGAAGAACAGGCGAAGGAAGCTAAGATTGAACTCTCGCTGGAACGCATTAGGTCTCAGGTTACGACCATGCGGGAATCGTCGGACTTATTTGATATCGTGGTGAGCATGCGGTCGGAATTTATTTCGCTAGGTCATGACGCGGACTACTTCTGGCACATGCGGTGGCTGCCTGACGTCTATGAGATGTCGATGACCTCGGAAGATGGCCACCGTCTTGGAATGATTATCAAAGTGCCCAAATTTGTACACGACCAGATTCCCGATTTGGCAGAATGGGAAAAAGGCAGTGACCCAACTTATGTTTTAGCTCTCGACGTTGATGAAGCCTGGGATTACATAGAAAACATGAATGAACATGGTGACTATGAAGTCGTGGATCCCAATGCACCAAGCCGTGAAAACATTGAACATATTGGGGGACTGACCTTTATAATTGCCCGAACTACACATGGTGAAATAGGCTACAGTTTACCCGGTGTGGTACCAAAGCCACCGAAAGACGCTCTGGATACATTGGTAAGCTTCGCCGGTGTTTTTGATCTCGCTTACACACGTTTTGAAGATCTGAAAGCAGCCGAACATCAGGCCCTTCTGATCCGCAAAGAACGCGACCACCTGGAGATTGCTCTGAAGGAATTACATGCCACACAGGATCAGCTTATTCAGCAGGAAAAACTGGCTTCCCTTGGCCAATTAACAGCCGGCATTGCCCATGAGATCAAAAATCCGCTGAACTTCGTGAATAATTTTTCGGAAGTGAGTGTGGAGTTGATCGAGGAAGTTAGAGAGCAGCTATTAAGTGAAAAGGCAAAAGTGAAAGGTGAAACGTCTACTGATGAGGGTGAGACGAAAAATTCCCCCTTAGAAGGGGGTGCCGTAGCGAACGCGAAGGCGGGGGATGTGAGTCACATAGATGAAGCCCTCGAAATTCTAAACGACATCGAAGCTAACCTCCGCAAAATTCACGAACACGGAACGCGCGCCGATTCCATCGTCAAATCCATGCTGGAACACAGTCGGGGTGGTTCAGGCAAAATGGAACCGACCGATTTGAATGCGTTGGTGAAGGAATTTGTGAATTTGACCTTCCACGGAATGCGAGCCTCCAAAAACCCCATCAATGTAGATATGGAATTTGAGTTGGATGAGTCGATTGGCGAAGTACCGTTAATTGCAGAAGATTTTTCGAGGGTGATAATCAATTTGTGTAATAATGCCTTTGATGCGATGAGGGAGAAATTAACTTCCAAGGACCAAGCATCAAGCTCCAAAGTGTACATACCAAAACTGTTTATTCGCACATACAAGAAGAATCAAGCAACTTTCGTAGAAATTACAGATAATGGAGCCGGCATCTCTGATGATATTAAAGACAAGATCCTTCAACCTTTTTTTACGACAAAAAAAGGTACGGAAGGAACCGGGTTGGGGCTAAGCATTACCAACGATATTATAAAAGCACACGGTGGTTTTTTAGATGTTTCCACTAAACCTGATGAAGGTACCTGTTTCACCATAAAACTATCTTAATATGGAAGGTCCATGAAAAAATTAAACCATCACTTCTTCCATTCTTACTGCATTGTATCGCTGATCTGTTTTATTAACATCACAGCTTATGCACAGGATGAGCAGCAAATAAAACCTACTATACTGCAAAGTTATGCCCCTTCACTTCGCTTCGAACATATTGGGCTTAACGATGGAATGGCCCAGGCCAGTGCCAACACCATCATGCAAGACAGCAAGGGGTTTCTTTGGATCGCTACCCAGGGTGGACTTCACCGTTATGATGGACATGAATTCAAGGTATATAAGCAAACACCTTTTGATACCACTTCTTTGTCTGAAAATTGGGTTTGGGGAATGGCAGAAGCAAGCAACGGTGACATTTGGGTTACAACAGAAGGAGGTGGCTTAAATCGCTTAGACCAGGCTACCGGGACATTCAAAAAATATATTCATGATCCAGATGACTCTACAAGTATCTCAAGTGACAGGGCTTTCATGCCATTTCAGGATAGCAGAGGAGATCTTTGGATTGGTACTTTTGATTCAGGTATAAACAGAATGTCTCCGGATAAGGATGGGGCCTTTATCAGGTATGCTCATGTTCATGATGACATGACAACCATATCAAGTCATGCCGCATACTGGTTTAGCGAAGACAGAAATGGGAATATCTGGGTGGGGGGAAATAACGGTATATCGAAGATCGACCCTGAAACGGACGAGATCACACGCTTTCTCTTCGACCCGGATGCAAGTGAATTTTATGGAGCTCCAAGCAATGTTCTGGATCAATTTTTAGATCCTGATCAGCCCGGCATACTGTGGTTAGCAACCGGCAATGGTTTAGTCAAACTAAACAGTCTTACCGGTGATCATGAGCGGTATCTTATTGCCTCTAATGAAGGGGATAATATCAATCCTTTGAATTTTCTTCATCAGGTTGTCCCCGACCCCGATAATCCAAACGTCTTGTGGGTAGGCGGTCCGGGAACCGGAGTATCACGTTTCGATATATCATCTGAGTCTTTTACTTCCTACCGTGCCAATCAGCGTGACCCCAATAGTCTGGGGGAGAACTTTGTCACTGCTTTATTTACAGATCGATCAGGAACTATTTGGGTCGGAACCGCAACTCAGGGACTCGCCACCTTTAACCCCGGGGCGGTAAATTTTTCACACTTAAAAAATGATCCTGAAGACGACCAAACTATAGCAGGGGGCATTGTCTGGGGTGTTTATGAAGACAGTGAAGGCACCCTCTGGGTGGGCAGTGATCTTGGTTCAGCCGGACACGTTCTGACTGAATTTGAAATCACTTCAGGCAACACGAACCGATATACCTTTGACCCTGAAGACTCTACTACTATTCTATTCGGTTCCCT
>JAASTO010000129.1 GCA_021767245.1 Balneolaceae bacterium | reverse complement strand
TCATTGCTCTAATTCCCCACATCACCCCAATAACAAAAATTTATTAAAGAATAAGTTTGAGATATACGTACCGTTTTTTATCATCACGCCAACTATAACGGTAAAATATTTATAGCACCATGGAGCAACCAGCAATTATAGAGGCAGCAAAAGCAGGAGACATTGAGAAGATCAAGACCCTTCTTAAGGGAAGTGCGAACATCAATGAGACAAACAGCAGTGGGGCGTCTGCATTGATCGTTGCTTCTGAAAAGGACCATACCGATATCGTGAAATTCCTGGTGACTGAAGGTGCTGACCTGAATGTTACCACTAAAATGGGTGGAACCGCTTTGAATCGTGCCGCTGAAAATGGGAATGTGGAGTTGATCAAACTATTTTTGGATAATGGGGTTGAAATAGGTGATCTGGCTTTGATCGCTGCTGCACGGGCCGGAAATCTTGAAGCCGTTCAGTTGTTGGTAGGTGCCGGTGCCGATGTAGATGCTCAGCAACGCTGGGGCCATACAGCACTGATGGTAGCTGCAAAAGCCGGTAATACCGATGTAGTTAAGTATCTGATCGAACAGGGCGCCAATGTTAAGCTTCGGGATAAGAATGGGGATACAGCCATGATCATTGCCATGGATAATGAGCAGGAAGACATCGCCCTGATCCTGAAACGCGCAGGTGCCAAACCGGAAACAAAGCCTAAGAAAGAAGTCGCCCCAATCGTAGACGATGATGAGGATGATGACGATATCGACAATACCCCGGATGTGGATGATCTTGTTGATGAAGACGAAGCCCCCGATGATGTAGACCTGGATGATTAAGGTAAGTTCTCTTCTGATTAGTCATAATTGTAGATGTTAGATAATTAAAGGAAAAAAGTGTTGATCAGTCCTGAAACATCCAAAACAATTGTGCCCCAACCTCAAACGTTGTTATCCAGAGCGCCCTGTATGTAATATTCTATATGTTATGGTGAACGCGATGAATCTCAAAGATTGAACGACATTCCAAATATGACATTCTCTAAATAACCCGTCATTGAGGAGCCTGAATTGTAAAATGTTAAGTAATGAGTTGAACGACGAAGCAATCTCCCTAAATCGAGCTCCCAAGTAGATCATGCAGATTGCCGCGGGTTGGGATCACGTTGTTCACTGCAACCCTCGCAATGACATAGTCTTAATTATTCCGGACCATCAATATTTTTATAGTTGGCTGGAATAAGATCTTCATAAAGATCTTGCCAATCAGGATTTAATGAATCTATCAGGTCTATTTTCTTTTGTCTTGAACCGGCTTTTATCTTTTTTTCTCGTTCTATGGCATAAATTGGTTCGCCCGGACCTTCGTAATAGACCAATTTGTTGACGTTATATTTTTTAGTGAACCCCTTTATCATTTTATTTTTATGTCTCCATACCCTGTTAACAAGATCACTTGTAACTCCTGTATACAGTACAGTATGATTTTTGTTAGTGAGTATATAAACGTAGAGTTCTTTTCTTTGAGCCATAGTTAAATTTAAAATAACCACTATAAACATCAACCGGTCATTGCGAGGAGTCTGGATTGTAAGATAATTTGTAATAAGCTAAACGACGAAGCAATCTCCCGAAATCGAGCTCCCGAAAAGATCAGGCAGATTGCCGCGGGTTGGGATCACGTTGTTCACTGCAACCCTCGCAATGACGTGTATTAAATAGAGGGTCTAGGTAAGGCGGAGACTAGGGCAAACAAGTCATAATCTAAATACTGAATACAAAAACCTAATCCTCCAAACAGGGTCATTGCGAGGCGGCCGGGGACCTAATGTTGGTTTGGAAAGTTTAACGACGAAGCAATCTCCCTAAATCGAGCTCCCAAGTAGATCATGCAGATTGCCGCGGGTTGGGTTCACGTTGTTCACTGCAACCCTCGCAATGACTGGCTACAAAAAAAGCCCTGCATGCGTTCGCATACAGGGCTTTGATACTTTTAAAACCGAATCTCTCAGTTATTACTTATTCGAGAACTCGAATTTTTGAAGGTCGATATCTACGCCATCCTTAGGACGGAGAGTGGTTGATTTCGGCTCAAGAAAATACTTGAGATAATCACGTCCACCGGCCTTAGCGTCAGTTCCACTCAGTTTGAAACCACCAAATGGCTGGGCGCCAACAAGGGCTCCGGTACATTTTCTGTTGATGTAAAGATTTCCAACTCTGAATTCTCTCAGCGCCCGATCCAGTTTCTTAGGATCATTGGAGAAATAGGCACCGGTCAGGGCGTAATCCACACCATTGGCTATGCGAAGGGCATCATCGGTGTCTTTGGCTTTGATGAATGCCGTTACCGGACCAAAGATCTCCTCCTGGGCAATGCGGGCATTCTCATCCACATCCGCAAAAACAGTAGGCTCTATATAATAGCCTTCCTCATCGGTTTCGGCACGTTTACCGCCGGCCATCAGTCGGCCTTCCTCTTTACCGATCTCAATGTAGCTCATGATCTTATCCACGGCCTTCTGATTGATAACCGGTCCTGAGATATGATTGTCTTTTGGATTGCCAACACTCAGGGCCTTGGCTTTCTGAGTCACTTTTTCAAGCAGTTCATCATAGATAGCCTGGTGGGCTACTACACGAGAACTTGCAGAACATTTTTGTCCCTGAAACCCGAAGGCTCCTTTGATGATCTCATCCGCTGCGGCATCGATATCCGCGTCTTCATCTACAACGGTTGCATTTTTACCGCCAAGTTCACAAACCATACGCTTGAGGAATTTCTGTCCTTCCGCAACTTCTGCTGCGATCTTATTCAGGTGCAGCCCCACTCCCTTAGATCCGGTAAAGGTGATGAAACGCGTGTTAGGATGCTTCGCAAGATTTTCACCCACTTCAATGTCTCCACCCGTTACGTAATTAAACACGCCGGCCGGTAATCCAACTTCATCAAGGATCTCAGCGAGGAGATGTCCCATTTTGGGCGTATCGGGTGCAGGCTTGGCAACTACGGTGTTACCAACAGCAATTGGTGCGATAGACATACCCACAAAAATAGCAAAGGGGAAGTTCCAGGGTGAGATCGAAACACCGGCACCGATAGGCATGTAGATGGTTCGGTTGTGGTCGCCCCAGGTTTCTTCAAGAACATCCATGCCATCATCAATGCGCAGGGCTTCGTGTGCATAATATTCAATGAAGTCGATGGCTTCGCAGGTGTCGGCATCCGCTTCCAGATAATTCTTTCCGGCTTCGCTGATCATCCAGGCGTTGATCTCTAGTCGTCGGCGACGGACTACATCAGCGGCTTTAAAAAGATACTCTGCCCGTTTCTCGGCAGATACATATTGCCAGTTTTCAAAAGCTTTCCATGCTTTGTCGAGGGCATCAAAAGCCTGTTCTTTGCTTGCCATCTGAAAGGTTCCGATGGTCTCAGAGAGATTACCGGGATTTTTACTGTCAAAGGTACCGGCATCTCCCTTTACAAATTCTCCGTTAATATATAAATCATATTCTTTGCCAAAACTGGAACGCACTTCTTCAAGGGCGTCCTTTTGGGCTTTATCGTTAGTAGGGTCTGAAAAATCCAGATAGGTTTCGTTTCGGAATTTCTTTAATGTTTGATCAGGCATAGCAGTTTTTTATCTCGTTTTTATAATTATACCCATAAGATACGCAGAAAAGCGCTCCCATTTCAAAGGCCATATTTAATCTTAGAGGGTACCGGGTAAAACGTTGAAAATCGGGCGTTATAGTGGTACTTTTATGAAGATTCACAAGAACTTTATAAGTGCTTTTTACATTGTTGTTATATGAATGAAAAGCATTAATATTTAATCATAAACAAGGATTAGAAATGTCAAAAATAAAAGTAGGAATTAACGGGTTTGGAAGGATCGGAAGAATGGTGACCCGTTCAATCCTCGCAAATCATAAAGATAGTATTGAAATTGTTGGCGTCAATGACCTGACAGATACCAAAACTCTGGCTCACCTGTTCAAGTATGATTCAGCTCAGGGTATGTATCCCGGAGAAGTATCTGTGGATGGGGAAACCATCACGATTGATGGCGACAGCTTTAAAGTATCAGCTGAGAGAGACCCTGAAAATTTGAATTGGGGTGACCTTGGTGCGGAAGTGGTCATTGAATCCACCGGATTTTTCCGTGATGCTGAGAGTGCCGGAAAGCACCTGAAAGCCGGAGCTAAAAAAGTCATTATTTCTGCCCCTGCCAAAGGTGATATTCAAACCATCGTATTGGGTGTGAATGACGAGAAGATCGACAAAGATGTTGAGATCTACTCCAATGCAAGTTGTACCACTAACTGCCTGGCTCCAATGGCTAAAATTCTGGATGATAATTTTGGACTAGTGAAAGGGTTCATGACCACCATTCACTCTTACACAGGGGATCAGGCTCTGGTTGATGCACCGCACAAAGATCTTCGAAGAGCGCGTGCAGCCGCTGTGAACATTGTACCGACTACAACCGGTGCGGCTAAGGCTGTGGGACTCGTACTTCCTCACCTTGATGGTAAGCTGGACGGTGGTGCTGTTCGCGTTCCTACTGTAACCGGATCACTGACTGATTTTACGGTCGTTCTTGAAAAAGAAACAACGGAAGAAGAAGTCAATGCTGCATTTAAAGCTGCATCTGAAGGACCAATGAAAGGAATCCTTGAATATTCTGATGTGGAGCTGGTATCAAGTGATATCATTGGAAACCCACACTCAAATATCTTTGACAGCCTAAGTACAAAAGTGGACGGAAACCTTGTCAAAGTAATTGGCTGGTATGATAACGAAGCAGGATATTCTGCACGTACCGCTGACCTGATCTCAAGGATCGTTTAATTCGACACTGAGAGATCAAAGATCTATATGAACTCCTGCTCTCGAAAGAGGGCAGGAGTTTTTTTATATCTGTTTACTTGTATAACTGGATCTATCTCCCCACATTTGAACATGATTAACATCCCCCTGTATATGAACAAGTTCATTTTCTGTCCCTATTCAATGAGGGAATTCTTTGTAGTTACTGGTGAATTTATTTTCAGGCTTTGGTTCCTTAACCTATTGTGAAAATTCTCCCTTAGAAGGGAGACCGGTTAAGAGCTTTAGCTCATAACCAGAGGGATGTGAGTGGATTAATAAGACCAGGAAAAAACATAGGGTACACAATACCGAATAATTTCCTTCCATATGATCGGAAACTGAAATATTTAGCACGGTAATTACTAAAAAAACAGTACGTTGAGTGAAGTGCTTCTTTGGGTACAAATAAAAGGTAAATCATTGGGTGTTGAGTTTCGCAGACAAATACCAATATTAAATTACATAGTAAATTTTTATTGTCACGAGATCATGGTAGTGATAGAGGTAGATGGGATTAGTCATGATTATCCGGAAAAACTTACCGAATGTTATTCTTTACCTGGAGAATTTTATTAGCCAAATAAAGGCAGGAATAATATTGTAGCCTGACTCACATCCCCCTGTACATGATCCGGGGATCATTTACGATCCCTCTTCAAAGAGGGAATTTCTTCTTAGGGAGATATAGAAGGTAATTTAAGCCTTTCAGTTTTATATTAAGAGAATTCTCCCTTTGAAGGGAGACCGTTTGAGAGCTTTAGCTTGAAACCAGAGGGATGTGTGTCATTAAACATAATCAGTAAAATCAGATATATATGAACAGGAGTTATTTATGATTCGGTCATTATTGTTACTGATAATTGGAGTGGCATTAACTGCAGCTGGTTGTATTACAGACAGAGAAACCTCTTACAAAAGAAATTGAATACGACTATGAGCTCACGGATGCACAAACACACGCCCGTTGGAGTCGAACCATTCCGCCCCGGGCAAATGGAGGAAATTTGGATGACTCAAATATGACCGAAGGATCGACCATTTGCTTTCCGGTATTTGTGGAAGGAGCACTGTTTTCCATTGGAGATACGCATGCAGCTCAGGGTCACGGGGAAGTTTGCGGAACCGCTATTGAAGCACCCATGAATATCATTTATGAAGTGGAAGTGATCAAGGGCGGCAGAAAGATCACCGAACCTCAGTACGAAACCGATGACTATTATGCCGTCACTGCTTTTGCTGAAACGATCGACGAAGCAGCTATAAAAGCCACGCGATTTATGATCGATTATCTGGAAGAAGAAAAAGGAATGGGCCGAAATGATGCCTATGCCTTACTTTCCCTGGCCGGTGAGCTGAAGATCGCAGAGGTGGTGGACGTCCCTCAAATGCTGGTGTCCATGCATATACAAAAAGATATTTTCAAATAACTTAATACTATTTACAAACTAATTAACCTTAAGCTGACTGAATAAATGAATCATATAAAACTCCACCTGCTACTTTCTTTTTTTGTACTTCTTTTTGTTTCTTGTTCAGCAGATCAGGAAACTGAATATGTTCTTGATACAGATCAGCTGATCGAGGACCTTCGCATCATTTCATCCGATTCCACTGAAGGCCGGCGTACCGGTACGGAGGGCAATCAACTTGCCCGGGAGTATCTGCTGGATCGTTTTGAAGAGGAAGGTGCAGAGCCTTTTCAGGGTTCATTTACCCATGAGTTCAATTTTAACAGTCGGCAGGGAGAGGAAGTAACCGGTCAGAATGTGATCGGGCAGATCACGGGTAAAACGGATTCAGTCATCGTCATTACGGCGCATTACGATCATATTGGCATGAGGGATTCCCTAATCTTTAACGGAGCCGATGACGATGCTTCGGGAACAGCCGCGTTATTGGCTTATATCGATTATTTTAGCCATGTGGAACCAAATCATACATTGGTCTTTGCTGCTTTTGATGCCGAGGAAATGGGGCTGCAGGGAGCAAGAGCTTTGGTACAGGATTCGGTATTTCTGGATAAGGTAAAAATGAACATCAACCTGGATATGATCGCCCAAAATGATAAGGATGAGATCTATGCGGTTGGTACCTATCACTATCCTGAGTTAAAACCGATTTTGGATGGTATTGATAAGGCGGGTGTTAATGTGTTGTATGGACACGACGATCCGAACAGTAATCTTGACGACTGGACCTACGCTTCGGATCATGGACCATTTCATCAGCAGGGGGTTCCATTCATTTATTTCGGCGTTTCTGACCATGAACATTACCATCAGCACACCGATGATTTTGAGACCATTCCCCAGGAATTCTACAAGAAATCGGTTCAGATGATCCTAAATGCGATCAAGGCGTTTGATGAGAGCTTGTGATATTGAATAAGGCACTCACATCCCCCTGTAAATGATCGGTGGATCATTTACTATCCCTCTTCGAAGAGGGAATAATCTTTATCCAATTTCGGAGGCTATTTTAGGTTTATGGGTTAAAAAAACAGTTTAATTATTATTGGAGAATTCTCCCTTTGAAGGGAGACCGGTTGAGAGCTTTAGCTCGAAACCAGAGGGATGTGAGTCAAGCACAAACACAAAAAAGGGAGTACAATATGCCGAATAAGTTCCTTCCGTATGATCG
>JAASTO010000128.1 GCA_021767245.1 Balneolaceae bacterium | reverse complement strand
TCATTCAGTCGATACACCTTTCCGCCATCCATGGTGATATCCTGAGGCAGTACGTCTCTGTTTCCTCGATCTCCAACGGAGAAGAACATGTATCCTTCGTTATCAAAAACAATTCGGCTTCCGTAATGCTGTCCACGTGTTGAGTTCGGTTCTGCCTTATACAGAACTTCTGAGTCAACCAATGCATCGTTCTGCAGTTTAGCTCTCATAATAGCGGTATTGCTGCCTTCTCCTCCCCCGGCACTTGAGGCATAGGAGAAATATATCCAGCCGTTATTCTCATAATCGGGGTGCAGGGTAATATCCAGGAAGCCACCTTGTCCGTTTACCTGAAGATCGGATGGAATACCGTCCGTGATCTCAGCCACCACTTCACCGCCATTGATACGATATAGCTTTCCGCTTTTTTCGGTCACCAGCATGTCACCTTCAGGTAAAAATGCGATGCCCCAGCCAATACCATCAAGTGATACCACTTTTTCGGCTTCTACACTCACGTCCACGGGGGTGTTATCCGTTTCACCTGACTGACCATTGCAACCTACACCTGCCAGTAGCAATGTGAATACCATTAATGTTGACGTACTGAATTTTTTGAAATTCATGATTGACCTCGGTTTGTTGATATTATTGATATAGAAATTGCCGGAACTCATCCACGCCCATATAACCGGTTTTTTTCTTCACAACGTTTCCTTCTGCATCCAGGATCAGTGAAGTCGGAAATACATAAGCGCCTTTACTTTGTGCAAAATCTTTTGATGGAATCTGTTCGTTATTAAAGGTGATCAATTCGGTGGAGTTCCCATCCAGTCTGACGGGAATGTAACTGGCATCCAAAACCTGACGAACCGTGGAATCAGGAAATACTTCACGGTCCATGGCCCGGCAATACCGGCACCCGATCTCAAATACATCCACAAAAATAAGTTTATCTGATTCCTTTGCCATTTCCTGAGCTTCATGTATAGGGATCCAGTCCGGAGAGTTGTCATTGACCGGGGCCTGAACGTTACTCAGCGATATATACACAAATATCCCAAGGAACAAGCTTACAGCAATGATGATGATCGTTTTCTTCTGCATGGAAATAAGTTTTCTTGATGGGTTCTATGATACAAAATAATGACTTCAGATTGGCACTAAACGCATTTATTTACAGTTTTAATAAAAACGCTGAAATCATATTTCTTTACCTTTCCTCAAAAATAATAAAATTACCCTTTATGAAAGAAATAGACTCCTACAAATTGGGCAAAGTTCAGGTCACCATTTCAGAAACAGATCGACCCAATAAATTAAAAGTGGAGTGTTTTGACGGAGAATACCGATCTGAGTTTACGGTTAGTGAATATGAATTCACGAATTATCGGCGGCTCATGAATCAACGTATTACCCAGGCTTATAAAAATGCAGGAGAAGATTAAAATGTAAGGCAGATCAAATCGCTGACCAAAAGGATCAGATCAAGACTCGAAGGCATAAAAAAAGCCGACCCTTTTCTGAGTCCGCCGCTTCGTTTTTTGAATAACTGCTCCTAATATACGGCGGAGATGACCCCTCGACCAAATCAAATTTCTTTTGTATAACTAATAGAAAGTAATGAAATATTATTCTTAGTTTAACCACCTACTTTAATAAATTCAATGCATTCAATATTTAGACATTATGCCTAAAAACATCGGTGACCTAACCCTTTATTCCGTTGATGATCTGCACGAGATCCTTGGAATTTCCAAAATGACGCTTCGGACCTATCTCCGGGAAGGGCGGCTTCGTGGACGAAAACTGGGGGTAAGCTGGTACGTGACCGAAGAAGCCATCCGCGAATATTTTGATGAACCCCAGGCTGAGTCCGGTTCAACCCAGAAAACAAAATCTTCAGGTGGCCGGCGTTACATTGTGCAGGGCATCAACGACCTGGTGAGTGAAACCGAAGAATGTGATACTATCGAACAAGTGATCTCTACCCTGAAAGAACAGGCAATCATTAGCTTGTTTCAGGTGCAGGTGGTGGATCGCGATACCAACGAAATAACCGAAATTATCAAGGCACGAGATTTTTTAGACCAATATGCTAAAGCTTAAAGATACCGGACTGGAAGAATTTTCTTTCGGCGACAACCCCGATGACCTGTTCTATATCCTGGTAAACAAAAAGATCAGTCCCGACGGGATCGATGTTGAAAGACTCAGCAAGGCAGACCCGCGTAAATTTGATGCCGTTCTGGGTGAAATGGGCTGCATCCTGATGCTAAATGGACTGGAAGTGACTGAACTGTGTATGCGTGGAGAGCTGGATAATGAAAACCTTCACGAAAGCATGTTCGACTTGGCTAAAGATGAGGGTATCATCTAATTCATATTCTGTACACTTTTCAGCCCTACCTTTTTCCGTTGATCATAAAATAACCTGATACTATGCGTGCATTGGTGGTTGAAGACGAGGTTTTGCTTAATGAGGAGCTTGAGGAACTGCTCCTCGAAGAGCACTTTACCGTCGATACCTCCCTGGATTTTGATCAGACCGAAGATCTTTTACTCGGTGAACAATACGACCTGGTTTTGCTGGATCTAAGTCTGCCGGGTGGCGATGGTCTCGATCTTTTGAAACTGATCAAGAAGCAACGCAAAACTTCCGATGACACGGCCGTCATTATTTTAACCGCTCGCGGTGAACTTGAAGACCGGGTTCAGGGACTTGAACTTGGCAGTGATGACTACCTTTCCAAACCGTTCGCCATGCCGGAGCTGCGAGCACGTATTCACGCGGTTTTGCGCCGGAAGTTCAAGATCGATGATAACGAGATCAATATTGAAGGTGTGTCTATTCACCTTGATCAGACCGAGGTAAGCTACAAAAATGACTTCCTTGACCTGACGGATACGGAGTACAAAATGCTTCGGTATCTCTTTCTCAATAAAAACAAGACCGTCACAAGAATTGCACTGTCTGAACATGTCTGGGGAAACAAAATCGATGACCGTTTTTCACTGGATTTCATTAATTCCCACATGAAAAATATCCGTAGAAAATTGTCAGATGCAGGGGCCCCTGACCTCATCGATACCGTTTATGGAGTAGGATATAAAGTAAAGGCGCATGAAGCTTAACAACAAAATACTGATCAGTAATTCACTGCTTTCCCTGTTCATGTTGGTGGTAACCGGACTGGGCACCTATTATGTTGTGAACACCACCATCTACGATGAACTCGATTTCCATCTGCTTCAGCACAAAGCCGACATTCAGCAGCAGCTCATGGAAGACCCTAACAGCCTGGACGAGATCAAGAGACTTGGCGGACTTGGCTCCTACGAATGGGTTGAGATCAGTGACTTCGATCAAAGTATCACCCTTCATTCCAATAATTTTTCGACCATTGATACGGTACGCTACGCGAATGTTTCTGAACTTCCTGAATCGTACCGCAAGCTAACCACCACTTTATCAGTTGGAGGCTCTCATTATCTGCTCGAAATTTATGAGGAAGTGGCCGCCTGGGAAAAGATCAGTATGACGGTGATGCTGAGTGTTCTGGCTGCTCTATTTATCTGGGTGATCTTGCTGTATGTGGTCAACCAATACGCCTTTGGCCGGATCCTTTCTCCATTTTATGACACTGTTGACCGGCTGGAGCATATTTCATCACCCAATGAATTAGGTGAACCGTTTCCTGAGCCTAATACCTATGAGATCAGGGTATTGAATAATGCTCTGAACACCATGCTCACTCAGATCAAATCTTCCTTTGATGATCAGCGGAAGTTCATACAAAATGCCTCACACGAACTCCTGACACCCCTCTCCATCATTCGACAGAAAGCGGAGAAGCTGATCTCAGACTCGGAACAATTGGATCCTTCCAGTCTTGAACGCCTGCACGAAATACAACAGACAGCCGTCCGGCTTACCCGTCTCAGTAACGCTCTCCTGCTTATAAGCCGGGTCGAAAATAAACAATATGAAATGAGTGATGAGATTGACATCACACAGATCGTTGAGCAGGTGCTAAAGGAATTGGCCGATTTTACAGAGATCAAAGAGATCACCATTGAAACAGAATATTCTCGACAGGCTGTTATTAAAGGAAACAAGGAACTCATCCACTCTGCGGTTTATAATATTATCCAGAATGCCATTAAATTTTCACCTGATGGAGGAAAGATCTGGATAACGATTGCTGAAAATGGATCAGGTCAGATCGTTTTATTTGTTAAAGACGAAGGACCCGGAATACCTGAGGATCTGATCGACCAGGTATTCGAACGGTTCAGAAAAGGGGACAAATTATCAGGGCACGGCAGTTCAAGTCCCGGCCTTGGATTATCCATCGTCAAAAGTATCTGCGAGCTGCACGGGTGTGAGTATAAAGCAGTAAACAACCCTGATAAGGGTGTATCTTTCAGCCTTATTTTCTGAATCCATTTTCTCTACAGATTTGATGATTAGCTTGGAGTGAAAATTAATGCTCTAAGTTGATCGACATGATTCATTCAGTAATTATTGTGGCCTTGATGTTGTTTCAGGCTGCCCCTGCTCCCGGTGATACCACAGATCTATCGACCCTAAGTGTTCAAAAGGCACTTGAGATCGCCTACCGTCAGAACCCTCAGATCAAACAGCTTCAATACCAGATCAGAGCTCAGGAAAAACAGGAAACACTGAGTTTTGGTTTAGCAGATCCTCAGATCAGCTACATGAGAGAGGGGATTGACAACGGGGATTTCAGTGAGCAAAGATGGTCGGTTTCACAAAGTCTTGAGTTTCCGTTATCAAGTATCTATCGAAACAAACAGGAAAAGGCGACAACCCAATCCCTTCAGCTAAAACTTCAGGATCTGCAAAATCAGGTGAAAGTCGAGGTTAAGACCGCCTATACCCAACTGGCTTATGCTTTGCAATCAGGCAACCTGGCCGGTGAGAGAGTGCAGCTGTTTGAGGATCTGAGTGAAGCAGCTCAAGCCCGGGCTGACATGGGAGAATCATCCGAGATCGATGCCATGCAGGCCGACCTACAGCTTCAGGAAGCCCGGAATAATCAGGAAATTACGTTCAAAGAGATAATGAATGCCCGGTATGATCTGTTTCAAACCATAGGCCTAGACCCTGAGGATCAAACCTATGATATCGGCTTCACGGATACCCTGAGTTACAAAATTGTAGATATCGATCAGGATGAAGTGATGATACAGCTTGAGGATCATCCTAAACTCAAACAAATTCAACGGGAAGTGGAAGCCACATCATTTGGTAAAAAACTGGCAAAAAGCACCTACTTGCCAGACCTCAATCTGAGTTACTACCGTCAGGACTTTGGTAATGATTACGAGTTTTATGGCTTCGAGGTCGGCGTCAGCATTCCTCTTTGGTTTATGGCAAAGCAATCACCCGAGGTACAAAAAGCCAACGCCATTCAAAATGCCACGGAGTGGAAGTACGAAGACTTCCGGCTCCTCCTGAAAAAACAGGCCGAACAAACCTGGCACAGTTATGAATCTGCCAAAAATAATATCGAACGGTTCAGAGAAAATATTCAGGCCAAATCCTATGACCTGGTGCAAATGACCCAGAAGGGTTACAGCCTTGGTGAACTCGACCTGCTCACGCTCCTTGAAGCCCAGCGCACCTACCTGAGAACACAGGAAACCTACTATCAAACACTGAGGGATTATTATTTGACCGTGATAAACCTGGAGCGTTACCTGCAAACTGACATCATTTTTAACTAGGAAAAGAAAACCGCCATGAAAGCATCACCCTTCAACAATTTAAAACGATCTCCCTTAAAAGCTGCTGCCGTGCTATTTGCCTCTGTTTCTTTGGCATTTGGCGGGTGCTCGGGGAGCTCAAATTCTCCAACCACTGAAGACACAGGAGCTCCTCCTTCCCTGAGGGCTGAACAAGCCGCCCAAAGTGTCACATTGACTGAGGAGCAGGTCAACAATCTTCATATTGAAACCTATACCGTCAGTGATGAACCGATCTCATTTTCTATCGAAGCGCCGGGAGAGATCTTCCCTGCACCTGAGCGGATCTCTGTAGTTAGCGCCCCTATCGATGGACGGGTATCGAATATTTATGCTCATGAGGGTGAACGCGTCTCAAAAGGCGATCCTTTGTTGGAGCTGGAAAGTCTCGAATTCGCCAATTTAGTGGCTGCTTACCTGGAAGCGACGGCCGAGATCACCTATCAACAGCAGCAGGTGGAGCGATTGGAAGTGTTGACGGAAGATAAGATCAGTCCGCTCCGAAACCTGGAGCGGGCACAGGCCGACCTTCGGCTCGCCCAAACCCGACAAAGTGCTGCGTTGGCTCGCTTAAAAGCGGTTGGGATCACCGAAAGCCAGACCAGACGCTGGGATCCATTTGCCTCAGACCCTAATGCCAAACTGACCATTTATGCGTCTATTGACGGAGTGTTGAATGAACATCTCATTGAAATGGGCGAGTCAGTTACGGCTTACCAACGGCTGTTGGATATCATTGATAATACGGAAGTACTGGTGCGTGGGTTTATCGCTCCTGAAGATGCGTACTTCATTAAACCGGGCACGCCCCTTTCCATCACGGAACGTGGCAGCCGGGATGGTGTTTCTGCCCATTCGCTAAACGCAACTGTCACTACTATTAATCCGGCCTTGGATCAGAACAACCGGTCCGTGGTATTGAATTCCATTGTCGCCACAGAAAACAACTGGCCACTGGTGGGACAAAGCGTGAGGCTGACTTATGTGGCTCAACCCGAAGAAAATACGATCAGTATCCCAATTGCGGCTGTTCAATATGAACAATCGGACGCCACAGTATTTGTTCAGATCTCTGAAACTAAGTATGAAAAGCGAACCGTCGATATAGCCCGCATCACCGATGAACACGCCATATTGAGTGGCGGACTTAAACCGGGTGAAAAAGTAGCTGTTACTCAGGTTTTCAGCCTGAAAGCTCTTGAACGTTTTGAACAATTTGCAGACTAACCTCACATCAGCGAAACCATGTTAAACAATATTATTGATTTTAGTCTTCGCCAAAAATTCGTAGCCATCTCGCTGGTTGTGCTGATGGCCGCCGGCGGCATTTTTTCTCTACAGGATATTCCCATTAACTCACAACCTGACGTAACGCCCGTTCAGGTTCTGGTTATTACCAAAGCCGGACGTTACTCTCCTTATGATGTAGAACGGTTGGTGAGTTACCCGATCGAAACAGCCATGAACGGACTGCCGGACATCAAAGAAGTTCGATCTATCTCACAGTTTGGGTTATCTGCGGTTACCATTGAGTTTGACGAGGGCACCGATATCTATTTTGCGCGGCAGCTGGTGAGCCAAAGGGTTCAAAGTATAGCCGGAGAGTTGCCCGAAGGTGTTTCTTCACCTCAGCTGGGCCCCATTTCCACTGCTTTAGGGGAGATCGTTCAATATGTGGTTAGGGGACAAAATCATACGCTGACTGAACTTCGCACCATTCAGGATTGGCTCATTGCTCCACAACTTAAGACCGTGCAAGGGGTGACCGAGATCAACTCTTTTGG
>JAASTO010000127.1 GCA_021767245.1 Balneolaceae bacterium | reverse complement strand
CTGGTTGAGAAAGACGACATCATCGAATGTATCGTTCTGAATATCAACGAAGACGAGAAGAAGATCTCTCTTGGTGTTAAGCAACTTGAAGAAGATCCATGGGCAGATATCCTGGAAAGATTCCCAGTCGGTTCTAAGCATACCGGTATCGTTCGCAACCTCACCAACTTCGGTGTGTTTGTTGAACTCGAGCCCGGTATCGATGGCCTGATCCACGTATCTGACTTAAGCTGGACTGAGAAAGTTGACCACCCGAATGAGGTTGTTGACAAAGATCAGGAGATCGAGGTTGTGATCCTCGGCGTGGACTTCGATAACAGAAGGATTACACTTGGACACAAGCAAGTTGAAGACAACCCCTGGAAGAAATATGCTGAAGCATACGCGCCAGGAAATAAAGTGGAAGGTGAAGTGATCAAAACCACTGACAAAGGCGTATTTGTTAAGCTTCCATTAGGTGCCGAAGCATTCCTGAACTACTCTAAAGCTACTGAAGCAGAGTACAAGGAAGGCGATAAGGTTGAAGATGCTTTTGTTCTTAACTTTGATGAAAACAGCAAGAACATTGAATTGAGTCAGCTGGATTCAGACAAGAACAAAGCAAAGAAAGCCAAGAAGAAAGTTGAATCTTCTAACATGGAAACCGGTGCCCCAACACTGGGTGAAATGTCAGGTTTGGCTGCTTTGAAAGCTGACATGGAAGAAAAGGAAAAAGCTGAAGCTCAGAAAAAAGCTGACGCCGCCAAAGCTAAAAAGAAAACAGAAGAAGACTCTGACGAAGAAGAGTGATCTTCACATTTAGCTAACTGATTTAAAGCCTCGTTCAAATGTTTTTGGACGAGGCTTTTTTATGCTTTACAGTTTCCAATACCGTAATTTGGGGCATGTGTAAGTTGCGATCATACAGTACTCTGCTTTTAGTCCTGTTTGCAGGCTCTGCTGCTTTTGGGCAACCGGTTCAGCAGATCCCTTCTCAGATACAGGCATCCGGTCATCAGATCCATGATGAGTCGCTGCCCCCACAATCAGCATTATTTTTCTCCTTTCAGTTGCCAATTTCGCCTGAGTTCATTGATGTTGAGAACAACCACTTGTCTTCAGCCGAAACGAACCATGATAAACCTTCACCAAAAGGTGTAGAATCGAGAGGAAATAACAGGTGCCGGCAGGAATTCTACAGAGCAAACTGTTTCCTGATCGAACCCGGACTGAGCCTGAGGAAACTGATCTTCCCACATCACGTTCATACCTGAGTAAAACTAAGATCTCATCGGCACAAATCATCATTCCACATTAATTGAATAGAAGGGAATGGTGCATCTTAGAATTTTAAATATTTACTCATATGGAATTTGATGCAGCAACACTCATAATTGCAGCGTTGGCGATCTTATGTTTCGCCATACCCATTGGTTATGATCAGATAAAGAGCAAATCGAAAGAAGAGGACAAAGCCTGATCGATGATCAGGTCACATAAAAAGAAAAAGCCTCATTACCCGGAATAGGGATATGAGGCTTTTTTATTGTGGCTTTCAAAAAAGGTTTAATTCAGAAAAGTTTACTACTAAGGTACCTGTACATTATTCATGATCTTGGTAACGATATCTTCGGGGCCAATATCCTCGGCTTCAGCCTCAAAGGTTGGAATGATGCGGTGTCTCAGAACATCCATGGCAATGGTACGCACATCTTCGGGTGTAACATAGGCTCTGTGCTCCATAAACGCCTGTGCACGCGCCGCAAGGTTCAGGTTGATGGTGGCCCTTGGCGAAGCTCCGAAACTGATCAGATCCTCAAGATCATCCAGATTATAATTCTTTGGTTTTCGCGTGGCAAAAACAAGATCGATAATGTATTGCTCTACCTTTTCATCCATGTAGATCTCGTTGATCGTCTTACGGGCATCAAGGATCTTTTGGGGATCTACCACTTTGTTCAGTGTTTCTTTCTCACCCGTTTTAGCCTGCATGCGCATGATCTGCATTTCCTCTTTTTCAGTCGGATAATCGATCTTCAGCTTCAGCATGAAGCGGTCAACCTGAGCCTCAGGAAGCGGATAGGTACCTTCCTGCTCAACCGGGTTTTGGGTAGCGAGTACTAAAAATGGTTCTTCAAGTTTAAAGGTGCTTTCACCAATGGTTACCTGTTTCTCCTGCATGGCCTCAAGCAGGGCACTTTGAACCTTGGCCGGAGAACGGTTGATCTCATCCGCCAGAATGATGTTGGCAAAAATAGGGCCCTTTTTAACAAAGAAATCGCCTTCTTTCTGATTATAAATGAGCGTTCCGATCAGGTCGGCAGGAAGGAGATCAGGGGTAAACTGAATACGCTGAAATGAGGTAGCTAACACAGTAGCTAAGCTCGATACGGTCAGTGTCTTGGCCAGACCGGGAACCCCTTCAAGCAGAACGTGTCCATTGGTGAGTAACCCCACCAACAATCGGTCTATCATATATTTTTGACCAATAATAACCTTATCAAGTTCCTTTCTGATAACCTCAATGAAAGCGCTGTCCTTCTCGATCTTTTGGGTCAGGGCTTCCATGTCAACTGCGTATTCACTCATATTTAATAATTCTTTATTTAGTATTAGCTGATGATATGATTATTTTCTCGCCTTAAAAAAGTGAACAAATATAATAAATGGACATTTTACAATCTTTTTTATTAGGTATCATTCAAGGATTAACTGAATTTTTACCTATCAGCAGTTCGGGACATCTGGTTTTAGGTAAACAAATTCTCGGGGTAGAGGTTGAAACAGGAATCACTTTTGAAGTAGTGGTACACTTTGGAACCTTGTGCAGTATCCTTGTTTATTATCGTAAGATCATCTGGGAACTGATTATTTCAGGCTTAAGCTTCTTGAGAGCTCCAGCAGAAAAGAAAGAAGACCCCAATGTAAAGCTGATTGGTTTTATTTTGATAAGTATGATCCCCGCTATGATCGTTGGATTTACATTGAAAGACCAGGTTGAATCCATATTCTCTTCTCCTCTTATCGTTTCGGGCATGTTGATTGTGACCGGATTGATGCTCTTTTCAACAAAATTTGTGAAAGACACTCCAAATGAAGTTTCATTAGGCAAAAGTTTCATGATCGGTATCGCCCAGTCCTTTGCCATGATACCGGGTATAAGTCGTTCAGGTTCCACCATTTCCACAGCTTTATGGCTTGGGGTGACACGGGAAGCTGCTGCTAATTTTTCATTCCTGATGCTGATTCCTGTTATTGCCGGTGCCATGCTGCTTGAAGTGAAAGAACTTATTGAGTTGGGTATCACTGATGCAGCCCTGATAAATCTGGTGATTGGTTTTTTTGCAGCCTTTATTTCAGGTTATTACGCTCTCAAGTATCTAATCATCATACTCAAAAGACGCGGTTTCCATTATTTTGCCTATTACTGCTGGATCGTCGGCGCAGTAGGTTTGGTGTATTTCTTTGTATGATCCATTAGGAATTATTCAATTCAAATTAGTAGAATTAGTCAGGACTTCGTTTCTTCTTTCAATATCAATTGTGAGGTGACCTATGCTTAAACGACTATTTGTAGTTCTATTTTCAGTGATCCTGTTTACCGGGTGTAATTCCTCTGAAAAGCTTTTGCAGAAAGGTGAGTACGACCGCGCCGTTGAGAAAGCTGTTAAAAAACTCAGGAAAGATCCCGGTAATGATAAAGAGTTATATGTGTTGAAAGAGGCTTATACCAAGGCTAATACATTTGACATGGATCAGATCACCTTTCTTGAAAAAGAAGGCAGAAGTGAAA
The DNA here is from genome assembly GCA_021767245.1 of Balneolaceae bacterium. Classification (GTDB taxonomy): domain Bacteria; phylum Bacteroidota; class Rhodothermia; order Balneolales; family Balneolaceae; genus Gracilimonas. Next base: position 3,773 of record JAASTO010000127.1, on the reverse strand, counting down.
ATTATGTACGGATATATGAGCTTTACGGGCGGCTTGATCGCAGGCAAGACAAGATCAAAACGTTGCCTTCCAGGCTTTTGAATGAATTCCGAATCATTGATTACGATGATGAATTAATCTCCTCAAAGGAACAGGCTGCTGAAACGTCCTACCAGCAAGGGCTTGAATTTCTGGACATGGGGGGAAGGGAAAATGCGCGGCGGGCGTATTATGAATTTGGCAATGTTCAGGACCTGTATCCAAACTACAAGGATGTGAATGAACTGCAACGGGAAGCCGCCTACCTGGGTACCAATCAGGTCTTGTTTGTTGTTGAAAATAATTCTGAGATCATGCTGCCCGAACGGTTTGAGGCTGAATTACTTAAGATCAGCCTGGACGACCTGAATAACCGTTGGATTCAGTACAGCGTCTATGAAAATGAGGATATACAATACGACTATTTTGTTGCGCTCAACATCAATCGTATTTCCATGAGCCCTGAAGGACTTGAGCGTGAAAAATACACAGAATCTATTGAGATTCAGGATGGTACCAAATACGTTTTGGATCAAAAAGGAAACGTCATGAAAGATTCTTTGGGCAATGATATCAAAGTTCCGAATATGATCACGGTATCAGCAGAGGTTCAAACTCAGAGACAGTTCAAGGAAGCTACCATCGGCGGAAGTCTTGACTATATTGACCTGCGTACAGACCAATTAGTGAAATCTGAAAATATTGGCGTCACCGCTGTGTTTGATCATGTTTCAGGTGCATTTACCGGAGATGAGCGCGCTTTAAGTGATGACTCCAGGGAGATTATTGAAAGAGGGACCGTTCCATTTCCAAACGATGAATTCATGCTGATGGATGCAGCTACTTTACTCAAAGAACGTGCAAAGGATATCATGTACCGAAACCGGGAATTATTGAGTTCTACCTACTGATAAACATCAGCTCTGATCAAAAAAGATAACCGGCGGTAAAGTATAGTCCATAGCCATCGTCAGAAAAACCGAGGTCAGCACGAAATATAAAATTCTCGTTGAAGAAAGAACTGGTGCCTCCCAAACCATAAGTGTATTTGAGATCGTCAAACACGTCCTTTAATGAGGTCCCATTTGCATAGGTTCGTCCCGCATCAAAGAAAAGAGTACCACCAAATTTGACTTCATAAGCAGGGAATTCGAATAGCCAGGTTCTCAGTTCGGTATTCAGTAGAAGGGCATTATCATCCATGAACCGATTTTCAGGGTAGCCTCTCATGGTTTCTTCGCCACCAATGACCGGAAGTTTTCTGAATGGTGCCTCTCCGTCAATGTGCTGATATGAGAGGCGATTGGCAAAAGTGATATCCCGGATAAGATGAAAGGTGAAATACGTTCTGATCTCACTTTCAACAAAAGGAAAGATATCGGTTGTCCGGGTGTAATCTTTGATCAGCTGAAACCCTGCCTTGCCATAGATGCCATATCGTGGATCGAATTCGTTATCACGACTGTCAAAAATATATCCGGTTCCAAGAGAAACAGTCCCTGACTTTTCTACGCCCAAAGGACCACTCTGATATAAATATGAGTTTTGACCGATATCCACCGGGTTGTGATAATCAAATTCGGTCAGGAAATAAACATCAGATGAATATCCTGATGAGGATTGATTCAATGAATGGCGAAGGATCGATTCTATGCCAAACGAAAAAGATTCGTAATAGTAGAATTCCTGATCTTCAGAAATAGAAGGATTCAGATCATCGTACGTGCCAACTCCATAAAATTGATCATTCAGGAACTTGGAAACAAAGAGTTCAGTGGTGAACCGTTTTTTTTGATCAAAGATCTGAGGTTTATCGTACAGGATAGACGCAGAGAATAATCCATTCGTGGAAGCTAATGCATCAATTGTAAAATAAGAGTAAAACGGCCGGACCCCATCTCTGTAATGATACCGGCTCATGATCCCGCCGCCGATCAAGCCATAGTCGCTGTTGTATCCCAAAGCCGGCATAAAGGCAAAGTCCAGTGTATCGGTCACAGTGATCCGTTTTCCGTTATTGCTAATGGGTTGTGCGAAAGTCTCAGGCAGTGAACTTGTGATGATGATCACAAAAATAAAAAAATAGGACCTAAAGCGTTTCAAACGATCTTTATAAATTGAATTTAGATGGATATGGAGCCCCGAAGATAAAAGCTTTATCGACCTATCGAAATTAGAGTATGGGTGTTATCGGTTCTAAAGTAAAATGACCAAAAGGGCTACGATAAACCCGAATAATATAAAGGACAGTGCCGCTCCAATTGACGCTGAAAATCCATCCGACTTGACCTCACGTCCTTCTGCCACAAATGATGGCAATAAGATCTTTAGAGGATTCTTGGATACCGATGAAACAACCCCAGCAATCGCATAGACTGCCTGCTCAGCTTTGCCAAACAGGTTATTTGGGAATGTAACGAATATCTTTTCTACGATCGTTGCCGGTTTGCGATAAAACCAGTCTGTATCCAGAGAGATGGTTGAAGAGGTGTTTAAATGATCTTTAAGGAACCAGAAAGCAACAAAAGCCAGTACCAGGATCTGTGTCATTTCTACGAAATTATATACTGAGAATGGCTGGAAGTCTGATGGATAGGGCAGCTGAGTGTAAAGAAGTTGAGGAGCCACACCAAACAGAATACAGAAAAAAGCTCCAATACCCATTGCCACTTTCATGTTCACAGGTATAGCTTTGAGTTCCAGATCCTCTGTTCTTTCCCTGAACCATGTAAAGTAGGGGAGTTTAAGTCCTGAATGTATGAATGTTCCGATGGTTGCAATAAGTAGCAACAAGATAGGCCATTCCAGGTGAGCGTCTCCCATGGCACCGGAGATCATTGTCTTACTGATAAACCCGTTCAGAAATGGAGCACCAGAAATTGATAGGGCGCCAATCAGATACAATCCAAGAACCAAAGGCATTTTTTTGGAAAGTCCGCCTAATTCGCTCAGTTTACTTTTTCCGGTTGAGTAAATAACGGCACCTGCCGCCATAAACAACAGAGATTTATAAATAATGTGATTGAAAGCATGTGCCGTGGCGCCATTAAGGGCAAGTTCAGAACCGATTCCAATAGCAGTCACCATATAACCGATCTGACTGATAATACTGTAAGCCAGGATCTCGCGGATATCATTTGCAAGCAGGGCATAAATGGTTCCATATATGGCCATGATAACTCCTACCCAGATCAAAACTTCCCATCCGGGGAATAGGCGGATCATCACGTAAACAGCAGATTTTGTGGTCAAGGCACACATAAATACCGCTCCGGTTATGGTAGCTTTGGGATAGGCATCAGCAAGCCATGCGTGCAGAGGCGGTACGGCTGTGTTCAATGCCACACCCAGAAGTATAAAAATGTTGGCAAGGGTAAAATCAGGCATCAATTGCTCGATATAGAGAGATCCGCCTGCATTCAGATGTAACAAGATACCGGTAAACAATAAGCCACCACCAAGAATATGAACCAACAGGTAGCGCATACCTGCTTTATCCGATTCGTTTGTACGCCTTGCCCAGATCAGGTAAGAAGATGCCGCGGCCATCAGTTCCCAGAATATGAACAGAGTGAAGTAATCCCCTGCAAAGGTTACCCCAAGGGCTCCACCTGCGTAGGCAAGTGCCGAACTTTGCTGTCCCAGGTCTTTGATATGGAAAGCATAGATACCTCCAATTATGGTGATCAGGGAGAAGATAATCCCAAAAATTCGGCTCAAACCATCTACCGAAAGCAGTTGTAATTCATAACTTG
>JAASTO010000126.1 GCA_021767245.1 Balneolaceae bacterium | reverse complement strand
ATGTAGAAGTTGTCACTTTCCTTATTCGTCCACTCGATCAGTTTTCCCATTGGATATGACCGGTGTATGGCAAGCGGCTCCATACCGGATGTCTGCAGCCCATCATATGATACTTCCAACTCTCCTTCTATCTCAATGCCATTCTCAGCCATGTAGTTACGGAATGAGTGCAAAAAATACCCCGGAGGGTCATTCACAGAAAGTGACTCATCTTCATAATATCCCTGAGGCAGCGTACTCCCAAGCGTAATGGTATTACCTCCCAACTCTCTCCGATAATATTCATCGTATTCTGTATTCGGGTGCGTGATCACCTGTTGGTTGATGAAGGTCACATAATCAGTACTATCCGGAAACCAGGTAATCCTTGGAATATCGCCGATATTCCCATCCGCAAAAACCTCAAGATCCACCGTGTTATTATTGAATGAAAGCGGGCTGATCTGAACGGCATAGTAAAAGGAGAAGTCATACCAGTCCCACCCTTTAGGGTACACTTGCTCATCAAACAAAGACACATCTGCGATCAGGTTACCGTTTATACGCTGAATTCCTGCTTCTTTCAATTGCCTGACATAACTCTCAAACACATGATACCGGTTACCGTCATACAGATCTCCACTGATGGAGGGGTCACCGCTTCCCACAATGATAAGATCTCCATCCCAGGTTCCCTCGGATAGACTGCCATCACCGTAGATCACCGTTTCAAACTGATAATCGGCTCCAAAATGATCCAGAAGTGCCGCTGTTGTTACGAGCTTTTGATTGGATGCCGGGATGATCACCTTGTCAGAGTTGTGCTTCTCTAAAATATAGCCCTGATGATCACGGACCGTCACAGACCAGAAAGCCTCCTGATTGGGTGCATTTTCTATGACCGATCCTAAATTTTGAGCATACAAATAGTCCGAAGTTGCAAAAAGAAGAATGAGTATTGCAGTTCGGAATAAATGCTTCATCTAATTCACAAAATATTTTTCTTCTTCCATTCTGAATGCTTCCAGGATTTCATCTGAGGAAGTACAGGCCAGTATCTTTTCACGGAACGAGCCACTGTTCATCAGGCGGGAAATACGGCTTAAAAGTTTGATATGCTGACTATTCTTGGATTCGGGCCCAACTAAAAGAAATACCAGGCGAACCGGTTCATTATCGATAGAATCAAAGTCGAGGGGATCTTTCAGCAGTGCAAAGGCCGCATGGTTTTCACTCACGGCTTTGGTTTTTGCATGCGGAATGGCCAGCCCCTTGCCTACCCCGGTAGACATGATCTCTTCTCGTTCAAAAACGGCTTTTCGTACATCCTCAAGTTGCTCATTACTGTCAACCTTATCCTTTAACGTATCCACCAATGCATTGATGAGCTCCTTTTTTGAGCCTGCAATGTGGTTTGGGAGAACAGTAATTTCATCCAGCAACGAAAATAAATTCATGTAATATCCTGACAAATAATTTTTAAAACTCAGCAACCGAATATAGGCACCGAAGTGATAATCAATCAAAGTTTAATTCTGCGATTTTGAATGAGTAAGATAAAAAATTTTCAGCCCTCCTCTTTGTGATTTACTTGGTGTTTAAGTAACCTTTCTTAAATCTTAATCAATTGAAGCGTTCTCATGAGGATCTTACCATACGTCGTTATTTCATTTATTTTAGCTCTATCCGGCCTCAATCCAGCCTCAGCCCAAAATGAGGTGTACTTCACTACCCATCCTGCTATCTCTCCGGATGGGCGAACCATTATCTTTGCGTATGAAAGTGATCTTTGGAAGGTCTCAGCTACCGGTGGTCAGGCAGTGCGATTAACCGGGATGGATGGTGAGGAAAGTGCCCCAGCCATTTCCCCCGATGGACGATGGGTAGCCTTTACTTCCAACCAATATGGAAATAATGATGTTTACCTGATGCCGATCAACGGTGGGGAGATCCGGCAACTGACCTTCCATCAGGCCGATGACCAGGTTGAGTCCTGGAACTGGGATTCTGATGAGATCTTTATTCGGTCTGACCGATATAACCGAGCCAGTGTGTACACTGTGAGTAAATCCGGAGGAACCCCGGCAAGATTGTTCAGCCATTATCACAATACCGTGCATAATCTGGTAAAACATCCTGAAAAGGCTACCTATTACTTCAATGAATCGTGGGAGAGCTTCATCTTCCCTCAGCGAAAGAAATACCGGGGCCCTTACAATCCTGACATAAAATCTTACAACACCGACTCTGAAGTGTACTATAAACTCACTGAATGGGAAGGCAAAGACCTTTGGCCAACCACCGATCGCAATGGTACCCTGTATTTTGCCTCAGACGAAAGCAACGGTGAGTATAACCTTTACACCCTGAACGGGAATCAGAAATTGCAGCTTACTGATTTTGACACCTCCATCTTCTACCCACAGGTTAGTGCTGACGGCGAAACCGTAGTATTTGAAAGAGATTATCAGATCTACACGTATGATGTAAGCACTCAGAGCTCAAAACAGGTTCCGATCCGGATTCTGAAGAACCAGACTTTATCTAAAGAACAAAGTTTTAATGTTGAGGGAGAGATCTCCTACTTCGATGTTTCAGCCGATAAAAACAAGGTAGCTTTTATATCGCGGGGGGAATTATTTGTATCTGATATCAAAGGAAAATTCGTCCGTAAAATTGAAACAGACCCAATGGGACGGGTTCTCGAAGTAAAATGGATGGCGGATAACAAAACTCTGCTGTTCAATCAAACTTCAAATGGATACCAACATCTGTTTACCATTCAAGCTAACGGGTCCGGTGAAGAAAAACAGATCACAACTGACGATCAAAATAACCGGGCATTGGAAATGAACTCTGACCGCAGCATGGCACTTTATCTGAGCGGCCGAAGTGAACTGCGTTTAATGGATCTGGGATCCCTCGAAAGTAAATTGATCGTAGAAGACGAATTTTGGGGGTTTCAGAATCAGCAACCTCGCTTCTCTCCTAATAATGAATATGTACTTTACACGGCAATTCGAGATTTTGAGCATGATATCTTTACGTACCATATTGACTCAAAAGAAACTTTAAATCTAACCAAAACCGGAGTTTCAGAATCGGATCCATTTTGGTCGCCCGATGGTAAATACATCTATTTTTATTCATCCAGAACACAGCCATCCTATCCCCGGGGTGGTGGCGAAACGGATCTCTTCCAAATGGCCCTCGATGTTTATCAAGAACCATTCAAGTCCGATAAATTTGATGATCTGTTTATGGAGACAGTGAAGGAAGAAGAAAACGGAGAGGAAGAAAACCCCGAAACAGAGATCGAAATCTCCATTAACCCTCAGGACCTGATGAAACGGCTGACTGTGATCGGAGAACGGTTCGGCTCACAATATGCTCCCTTTGTGGTTCAGGATGGGGATAAGAGCATGATCCTGTACGGCAGTAATCACGATGAAGGTAACTCAGCTCTATATGTAACGACTCTTCAGCCGTTTGAAAATCCTGAAACCAAGAAATTTGAGGGAATCAGCTTTGTGAGTAACATCCTGAATGTAGATGGCACGCTCTATGGGGCATCCCGCGGTGATATTTATGAACTGGATCCCGCTTCAGCCAAGGCAACAAAGATCGAGATCAACCATGATTTCAACCGAAACCTTAGAAACGAGTTCGATCAGATGTTTGAAGAATTGTGGGCAAATATTGAGGAAAACTTCTACAACGAAACCTTTCATAACATTGACTGGCAAAATATCCGTGACCGGTACCGGGACTTCCTTCCTCATGTCAACAACAGAAATGACCTTAGCCGGCTTCTTAATGATATGCTTGGTGAGCTGAATTCATCACACATGGGCTTTAGCACCTCAGGTGAAGAAGAAGAGGAATTTTACTCGACGGTTTCCATATCAGCAGGCATACTGTTTGAGGAAAACAACCCATACACGGTAAAACATATCATAAGTAATGGTCCTGCAGATATAGCTGAGACGGACATTCTTCCCGGAGATGTACTAACTGCGGTAAATGGCAAAGCCATAGATCCTGATTCAAACCGGGAGATGTACTTTAACTCCCCTTCTATGCCCGAAGAAGTGAACCTCACTTTTGAAAGAGGGAATGACTCATATATTTTGAAGATCCATCCGGACAGTTACTTTTCAACCCGAAATAACCTTTATGACGAATGGGTCGAACTCAATCAGAGTATCGTTGATGACGAAAGTGAGGAGCGGATCGCCTATATACATATGAAAAATATGGGTGGTGGTGAATTGGAAAACTTCCTGGTCGAGATGACCTCAGAAGCCTATCATAGAGACGCACTTATCCTTGATCTTCGATATAATACCGGTGGCAATGTTCATAACGATGTGCTGCAATTCCTGTCACAAAAGCCTTATCTGCAATGGAAATATCGGGGCGGTGATTTCGCTTCTCAGCCTAATTTTACACCGGCCGCCAAACCGATCATCCTGTTGATCAACGAACAGTCCCTCAGTGATGCTGAAGTTACTGCTGCCGGATTTAAGGAACTTGGTCTTGGTACTGTATTAGGAACCGAAACATACCGGTGGATCATTTTTACCTCCGGCAAAGGATTGGTAGATGGATCCTTTTACCGTTTACCTTCATGGGGAGTCTATTCCCTTGACGGAAAAGATAACCTGGAAAGAACCGGTGTATCTCCCGATATCGAGGTTACTAACACCTTTAAGGACCGACTCATGGAAAGAGACCCTCAGCTAACCCGGGCTATTGAACTTGCTTTAGAACAACTCCAGAATTAGATCCGGTTTTTAAACGAGAGGGATAGCAACGCCCTCTCGCATACTAAATTAGTTACCTTATCCGGGCTTTATTTCTATCAATAGCCCGCTAAAATCCTTAAACTTGACCATGAGCTGGATCAGAAGCACTTATACTATTTTAATGAAAGACCTGCGTATAGAATTGCGTACGCGATTCGCTTTTAACATGGTTCTTGCATTTGTAGCTGCATCCATGCTGCTGGTATTATTTACTCTTCGCGCTGATCAGCTGGAACCGGGTCCCAAATCAGGTTTGGTCTGGATCATTATACTTTTTGCGGCTTTATCGGCCCTCAGCCGTAGTTTTATTTCAGAAACCGACAAAAAGACCTTCGACCTCTTACGGATCTATGCTAACGGAACCAACGTGTACAGCGGTAAGCTGATCTATAATTACCTGTTTACCCTGCTTATTAATTTGACCACATTTGCCGGCTACATTTTTCTGATGAACCTTAGTATTCAATCCTGGACGGCCTTTTTGATCATGCTTCTGGTAGGTACAGCCGGACTTTCAGGAGTGGCTACCATGACCGCAGCGGTCGTCTCGCAAGCTGACCGCAAGGGGGCGATCTTTTCTGTATTAAGTATTCCTTTGTTCATGCCGTTAGTATTGCTACTTGCCGATATCAGTAAAACGGCATTCGTGGATGGAGGGGCTGCATCTTTAAACAATATTACTGCATTAGTTGGTTTTGCCGGGGTGACCATTACATCCGGCATTTTGCTTTTTGATTTTATCTGGGAGGAATAGAACGAATGACTATTAAATTTGGCAATAAGCGTATCATCGGGCAGAAACGGGCTAAAGATCAGGTGGAGAGAATTCTTGCTTCCGATCGGATCAGTCATGCTTACCTGCTTTCAGGGCCCGGTGGTATTGGCAAAACGGCTTTTGCACTTGCACTGGCTGAGGCCATAAATGGCATCAGTAACCTGAGTGATCTCGGTGAATATGCCACCTCAAAAAAATCATCCTGGTTCACCCATCCTGATATACATGTGTTCATCCCAAAACCAACCACAGTTAAAACGGAAGAACTGAGAGACCGACTGGAGTTACTAGCCAAAGATCCTTACGAAATCATAGGCTTTTCACAACGTCCTTCACTGGATGATGAATCTTCCAAGAATCGGCAGGCATTTTATCCTATTGATTATTTCAGAGAAGACATCCGTCCTATTGCCAAACTGAAACCGAATGAGGGTAACCGGGTGGTGGTGATCATGACACAGGTTGAAACCATGCGTAAGGAAACCGCAAATGCCTTCCTTAAAATGCTTGAGGAACCTTCTGATAGATTGATGTTTATCCTCACCACTGAAAGTTACGAAAGCCTGTTACCTACCATTACGTCCCGTTGTCAGCATATTCCACTTGGCACACTGAAGGATAAGGAAATAAAACAGGGATTGATGGATGTGGATGGATTGAGTCCTGATGATGCTGCTTATTTGGCGAGGGTTTCTGGTGGAAATTACGCCATGACCCGGTTCTTTGATGTCAAAAAACTGAAAGAGAACCGTGAATCGGTGGTGGAATTCATGCGAATGGCGTTCAGTCAGGATGCCGCCGGGTTATCAACACTGGTGCAGGACTGGCAAAGCTCAAACAACATTGAGGGTTTGATCTCGATCACTAACCTGATAGAGATGTATATCCGGGATCTGATGGTCTATCGTGAAACAGAGAACCGAACATTCGTAACCAACATCGATCAGCTGGAATCGATCCAGAAATTTGTGGGCTCTCTTGGAGAGGCAAAGCTTGAGGAGATGATCGATCATCTTGATTCATTTAGGTCAGCCATTCGGCAGAACGTAAACCCTAAACTAATATTTATTGCGATATCACTGCGTTTTTCCATGCTAATGAGGGGACTCGATCCTGTGATATCAAAAGATAATAACTGGCAACATATACCGGCTTTTGTGGAGTAATTATGCAGAAGATCTCATTTCATAAAATGGAAGGTGCGGGCAATGACTTTGTGGTCATTGATAACCGCAATTACAGATTTTCCCTTGAAGATATCATTGCCTTCACCCCGGATCTATGTGACCGTAAATTTGGTATCGGGGCTGATGGCATTCTGGTCCTTCAGGAAGCAAAACGTGAAGATGTGGATTACACTATGATCTACAGAAACGCTGATGGCAGTGATGCGGGCATGTGTGGCAACGGTGCACGCTGTCTGGCCATGTATGCGCATCACTTTGGGTTCGGTTCGTCCCAGACTTTTAATGTGCATCAGAATGTGTACGAAGCTGAGATCCATGCTAATAATACCGTGAGTATTCACTTTCCGGTTCATGTAAAAGCAGAAGAGATAATGGTGGATGGCCTCCCTTTCATCAAAGCCGATGCAGCTACCGAACATCTTGTACATTTTGTGGATAAGGAACACCTGGATGAAGTGGATGATCTTGTTGAGACCGGTCGTAAGATCCGGTATCACGAATCCGTAGATCCACCGGGTACCAACGTTAATTTTGTTCATTGTGATAATGGCAATCAGATCTCCCTGCAAACCTATGAGCGAGGCGTAGAGGACCTCACCCTTGCTTGTGGAACCGGTGCCCTGGCCTCAGCCATTGCAACCCATCACAAATTCGGACATGAAGAGGGCCGTAATGAGTATCAGGTACAGGTTAAAGGGGGCAATTTAACCGCTTCTTTTGATTATGATGCTAAGACCCAAACCTATCATCAGCTGATCTTATCGGGTCCGGCTAATTTTGTTTTCAGAGGAAGTATTTCAGT
>JAASTO010000125.1 GCA_021767245.1 Balneolaceae bacterium | reverse complement strand
GGCAGTTCGGTCGGTAGAAAAGCGGCCCTACTTTTTCCTTCTTGAATCCATGCCCCACATCAGCTTGTTGCGTAGGGTTTCGAAGTAATCCTGTCCGGGCAGGTGGATCAGGTCAAAGGTCAGGTCAGATTTCAGGATCTCGATCTCAAAAGGAAAATGCTCGATCTCATGTACTTTCCCATCATAGGAAAACAGCACCTCACTTTGCTGCTTCTCGATCTTGATCTTCAGGGGCTTAGTGGAATTGAGTACTAATGGGCGGGTGGTAAGGGTATGCGGATTGATAGGCGTGACCACAAAAACTTCCGTACCGGGTGCTACGATCGGTCCACCCGAAGCAAGGTTATATGCTGTGGAACCAGTCGGAGATGCCACTAACAAACCATCCGCCCAATAGGTATTGATCAGACTTCCATCATATTCTGCCGTTACATTGACCATAGAGATGGAATCCTTTCGGGTAAAAAGAAACTCATTCAGGGCATGGAATTCATCACCGCGGGAGGTAGAGGCTTTCAGGAAGGACCGTTTATCCAGAGTGTAGTGACCGCTAAGCAACCTATCGAGGGCCGGTTCCAGATCCTCATTTTGAGTGTTGGCCATAAAACCGAGTCGGCCGCTGTTGATCCCAAGAATAGGCTTCTGAAGGTCTTTTGAGATGCGAGCCGTGTACAGTATAGTACCATCACCTCCCATAACCAGAATAATATCACTCGCCCGAATTGAGTCACGGTCACTTTCTGTTTTTTGGATGATAGGGTCTCCATTCAATCCCGTCTCTTCACAGATCTTCTTATTGATGAATAATGATATTTCATGCTCCTTCGCCCATTTAACGGCCTTGAACAGTACCTCCCTGACTTCATACTTCCCTGGATTGGCTATGATGGCAAGTTTCATCTTTCCTCGCTATTCAGGCTAAAAGAAGTCAGATCCAGGTTCCAGGGATAATGAGTCACAGTAACACCCTGAACACGGTCATGTGATAAAATATAGATCGGAGCTTCCCAGGTTAACACTTCCTCCGTATTCGGATAAGGCAGGGTAGTAAAGGTGATGGCTTCATTGTAGGCCAGCGAGGGACTCATTGAAAAACTATATCCTGATTCATTGACCTGAGGAGCCAGGCTATTCATAAGAAATTGATAGAACGGATGCGTAACGTGGGTAATGCCAAGTCCGCTGGTGTTTGACCGGGTGGCATCAGAAGTGGTGTCGGCTTTTGCATAACGAACTGAGCCGAGTGCATCACTGCTTATCAAACGTTGCTGAGGTAAAAACTCAAGCAGGTCGTTGACCGTTGCAGCATGACCGGAGGCCCTGTTAAAATAAAAAGGATACTGAGAGCTGACGGGTGCTTTATGCAATTCATAATTATTGTAGAAACTGCTAAGTAACTCCCCGGTTGAATCAGCAACGGTCAGCAAGGTAGCCGGACCTAATTCCACAAGCAGGTCTAGTCGCTCACCGGCAAATTCCTGATACAGATTGCGTTCATTGATCCCTGAGGTGATATCAAGCCGGTTGATATCCGGTAAATTCGAGGAATGATCCTTATTCACCGTTAGCAGGTGGGTGTTATCCTGCTTTTGAATGAACCGAAACCGCCCTGTCCCCGCTGCCTGTTGAATGGGGCCGCTTTCGGGAACGCTCTCCCTCGCATAGACCGATGCCATCGGATGCGCCAATCGATTCAGGAAATCAGAAGCCGGTTCGTTGAGTATAAAAGTAACCGTAGAATCATTTTGAACCCGTATACCATCAATTTCTGAGATCACCCGTTGCGATGGGTCCTTAACGTACTTCAACTCATTATGAAGGGCCTTGAATCCCCGGATATCACTGAACTGATTCCCCACAAATTCCGGTACATCATTTCCCGCCATCCGCTCGAATACAAATTTGACGTCACCTGCTGTCACCAATCGACCGGTTCCACTTTCAAAAGCCGGGGAGTTGTGAAATTTCAGGTCTGTTTTAAGGTGAAAGGTAAACTGGGTGGAATCGGCATTTACAGTCCAGCGGTTTGCCATCAGTGGATACAGGGAACCGTTGTTGCCAACACCAACCAACCCATCATAGATCAGGTTAATGACTCGCCACTCACTGTTAGAAGTAGCAAACAGGGGGTCAAGTGATTCAATGGCAGCGATCTCGCCAATCCTGATCTGTACAAAATCATCATCCTCAACCACCTCAGGTTCCTCTTGTTCGGCCGTGGTATCGTTAGCAGCGAAGAGATCAGAATTGCCGGAGCGAACCGTGATGGTCTCAGGTCCCTTACCACAAGACGTAATGACAAAGACCGGTAAAATCAGTAAGATCAGTTTTTTCATAGATCAAAAAATGATTATAAGGTTACATATTTGAAGCTTTCAACGCACCATTTCATTCCATATTGGGTGAACCGGGACTTACTTTGTGCCCTTCAGTCCTTTGATTCCCTTCATGGCTTTTTCACTCAGTAAATTAGTGTCATAACTGCGAACCCTTCCATTTTTTTCCTGATGCTTTTTCAGGGCGATCCGGATCAGCTCTTCCATCAGCTGTGTAAAGTTGAGGTCAGATCTATCCCAAAGGTAAAAAGAAAAGGATCCCGGAATAGTGTTGATCTCATTAAAGTACACATCTTCTGTATTGGCATTCACCAGAAAATCGAGTCGCGCCAGCCCGGATGCCCCAAGGGCAGAAAAGGTCTTAACCGACAACTCCTGAATTTTTTTGGTCAGAGTATCAGAAATGTCTGCTGGTATTTCACGGTCGGCCGAGGCCATACCTTTTTCTGCTCCTTCACCGCTTTGGTACTTGTCTTCGAAACTCAGGGTTTCGGCTTTGCCTAATGGCCGCTCACACACACTGGCTTTGCAGTCATCCGGAGTCCCAATAACAGAACAATTGATCTCCATCAAAGGATTGACGGCTTCTTCGATCAACAGGTGGGCATCATACCGAAAAGCGGTCTCCACTGCTTCATTCAACTCATCCCTGTTATTGGCTATAGCCACCCCGATACTGCTTCCCAATGACACCGGCTTCACGATCAGGGGATATCCAAAATCTTCAGCGACGGTAATAATGTCATCTTGTTCATTGACCCAGTCACTTTCGTAGAAATTCACCGCTTTGGTTACGGGTATGCCATTGGCAGCGGCCACCAACTTGGCTTTTACCTTGTCCATCCCAAGAGAAGATCCCAACACACCACTGCCGGTATAGGGAATATTCATCATCTCACACACCCCCTGAAAGGCTCCGTTCTCGCCCTCACTGCCATGGAAGGCACATAACACGGCATATACCGGAAAACTTTTTGGTTTTGAAAACAAACCGGAAACATTTTGCTCCTTTAGATAGGTCTTTCCGGTCTCGTCTTTCACAAAAGCGCAATCCTGAGCCTGACTTTCTAGTTTCGGCAGGTCTTTGTAGTTACTGAGGTCAAGCAGGGATTCTCCGGTCAGCCACCGCCCATTTTTGGTCACGTACAGCGGAATGATCTGATATGAGCTGTTTTCCAAGGCAGAGATCGCCTGAATGGCGGTCAATACAGACACTTCATGCTCGGGAGAAACGCCTCCAAAAGCGACAATGAGATTTTTCTGGGACATAGATCAAGTATAAGATTTTCAGCGAAAATAGGATTGTTTGGGGATAATTGTTAATGAAAGACGTTCATTTTTGAATAATCGATTTGAGATTTCAGGTCTGTGAAAAAAGTTTTTTGTAAGGAATTATAATCTCAAAACTCATACTTGTAAAACATTAAGTAAATGAGAGAATTATGAAAAAAACAGAGTTAGAAGAAAGATTGATAAATTTTGCGGTACAGATCATTTCACTTTCAGGTCAGGTTTCAAAATCAAAAGCAGGTAATCATTTGATAGGTCAATTATTACGTTCAGGCACATCTCCCGCCTTAAATTATGCGGAAGCACAAGGAGCAGAATCAATAAAGGATTTTATACATAAGCTTCAGATAGTACTTAAGGAATTAAGAGAAACGTTTGTGAATCTTCAGATCATTGACAGATCAAATTTATGCAGATCCAATTCACAGCTTGAAATGACATTAAAAGAGAATGACGAATTGATCGCAATCATGGTAAAAAGTGTAAAAACCAGTAAGCTTCGCTTAACCTCAAACAAGTAAACATTTCAAAAATTTCTGGTCTGAAATCGATCATTCAAAAATCATTATAGATTTTTATCCTGAAAACTTATGCTTGTTCCGCATTGCGATATTTTCAATATTTGCCGTCCTCATCTAACCCAAAAATGAATATAATTATGAGTAAGGTTATCACCTCTGTCGATCAACTGGATTTTGAATTATCTGACCTGCAGGAGATGCCCACACCCGGTAAAGTACTGATGGTCAAGCCTACCTATTTTTCGGTGGAGTATGTGATCAATCCGCATATGGAGGGCAATATTGGGGATGTGGATAAGCTGGCGGCGCAGAATGAGTGGGAACACCTGCGTTCCGCCTATGAGGAACTTGGCCTTTATGTACACGTTGAGGAGGGCGTTCGCGGTTATCCGGATATGGTGTTTTGTGCGAACCAAAGCCTGCCAAATATCACAGATGATGGGAAGAAAGAGGTGATCATGAGTGTGATGCATTCCGATCAGCGCAAGGGTGAGGTGCCTTACATTCAGAAAGTTTATGAGGATAGCAGTTATGAGATCGTGCACCTGGATGAATCACGTTTTACTGATTTTGAGGGCATGGGTGATGCGCTTTGGCACTTCAAAAAACGTTTGATCTGGGGTGGCTATGGATATCGCTCTTCCAGGGAAGTCTATGATGTGATCTCTGAAACTTTCGATACGCCGGTCATTGCCCTCGAACTGACTGACGACCGTTTCTATCATCTCGATACCTGTCTGTGTATCCTGAATTCCGAGACCGCATTGATCTATCCAAAAGCATTTACGGATGAGGGGCTTGAGCTGATCCGATCGGTGTTTACGAATGTGATTGAAGCCTCCAAATACGAAGCCGAAAAATTGTTTGCCTGTAATGCGACCTGTCCTGATGGCAAGAATGTACTGATCCAGCAAGGCTGCGTGGATGTCAATCAAAAGCTCAAAGACCTGGGTTTTAAAGTTCATGAGTTCAGCACCTACGAATTCCTGAAAAGCGGTGGATCGGTCTTTTGTATGAAGATGATGTTGTGGTAGCAGGATTGTGCTGTG
Organism: Balneolaceae bacterium; assembly: GCA_021767245.1. Classification (GTDB taxonomy): domain Bacteria; phylum Bacteroidota; class Rhodothermia; order Balneolales; family Balneolaceae; genus Gracilimonas. Next base: position 2,369 of record JAASTO010000125.1, on the reverse strand, counting down.
TGCTTTTGTGCGGTGTGCTATTGTAATCACATTTTGGATCTCATGAAGGCAAGGGTCTTATTTTTGGTTTCAAAAGCTTTTGCCCGAATTTCTTCGCAGATTTCTTTGGGTTGGTATTTGAGGTCTTCCATTGCATAAGTCATGCTCATTACCTCTGCTGCAGAACTTTGTGCAATGTTGAAGAATCGGATCATTTCTTTTCTGCCGTACCTGGTAAATCCCTCTGCAATATTGTTCATAGATGAGACAGAAGCATCTCTGATCTGCCTCTTAAATCCAAAATCTCGTGAAATTGGCCCATTTCTTGTATATCTATACACCATCGATGCAAGCTCTCTGGCACATTTCCAGCACTCTAAATCTTCAAAACGATAAATTGTTGACATAGTTTTTTCTATGTAAGAGCGATTTCAAATATATTCCTTACATAATTTTTTTCATTTTCTGAAAAGCACAAAGCACAATCGCACATTCATATATGAATCCCATCAAAGCCTCGATCTCTTTCCTTATCCTTATTGCACTTATTATCTCCCTAAACACCAAATTCGGAGCCGTTCCACCGCTTGGGAAGTTTTTTGATCCGGATGCGGGATTCTGGGCAAATGCTGAAACCACAGAAAATGAGTCACTTGAGCTGAATCTTCCGGGTTTAAAGGATGAGGTCACCGTCTATTTTGATGAACGAAATGTACCACATGTGTTTGCTCAGAACGAACATGACCTGTTCATGGCTCAGGGATATATTGTGGCGCGCGACCGCCTTTTTCAAATGGAGATGCAGACCTATGATGCGTCCGGGCGACTGGCAGAGATCGTTGGTCCACAGCTGCTGAACCGGGACCTGAACACCCGCAGACTGGGAATGGTATATGGGGCCGAAAAAGCACTGGAAGCCATGAAAGCAGATCCACAGATGATGGAAGTGGTACAGGCCTATTCTGATGGCGTCAATGCATATATCAATCGGCTCACCCCCAATGACTATCCGTTGGAATACAAGGTGTTGAATATTGAACCGGAAGCCTGGGAACCTATAAAAACCGCCTATCTGCTCAAGAATATGACCCGAACCCTGGCTGGCCGTAATAATGATGTTCGAAGCAGTAATACTCTGCAATATTTCGGGGAAGATTTTATCGAAAATTACTTTACTCAGGATCCGGAACTGAATGATCCGATCATTCCGCCTTCACGGGAGTGGGATTTCATGGCTGATGTTCCACAAGGTCCTGACTCCCTATTTACCCCCACTATTTCCAGTGTGATCGATCCGTTTCCCGTCCCTGAAGGTATTGGTAGTAACAACTGGGCTGTAAGTGGAGATAAAACGGCTTCCGGCTATCCCATTCTGGCCAACGACCCACACCTAAGCCTGACCCTGCCATCTATCTGGTACGAAATGCAGCTATCGGCGCCCGGTTACAATACCTATGGCGTATCCCTTCAGGGGTCACCGGCCATCATCATTGGGTTCAATGAAAAAACGGCCTGGGGTACAACCAATGTTGGTTCGGATGTCATGGACTGGTATGAAATTCAATTCAGGGATGAAAGTCTGCAGGAATATTGGCATGATGGTCAATGGAAAGAAACGACCCGCCGCATCGAGGAAGTAAAGGTCAGAGGTGAAGAAACGGTATTGGATACAGTGATCTATACACATCATGGTCCGGTGATGGAGGTTGATGCCCCAGGTGAGGGCAAACCGGTCTATCATGCCTTACGATGGATCGCTCATGAGGCATCCAACGACCTGAAGACCTTCTACGGATTCAACAAAATGCAGAATTATGAAGAGTACCGGGAGGCTGTCAGCCACTATGTGGCTCCGGCTCAGAACTTTGTCTATGCGGATCAGGCAGGTGACATTGCCCTGTGGATATCCGGTAAGCTGCCTAAAAAATGGGAGTTTCAGGGGCGAACCGTTAGCGATGGCACCGACCCGGCCTACGACTGGCAGGGGTGGATCCCAACTGAACACAATCCGCACATAAAAAATCCTGAAAGGGGATTCGTGAGTTCTGCAAATCAGGAATCGGCCGCGCCGGATTATCCGTATTATCTGGACGATGATTTTGCACCCTACGAGCGCGGGCGGCGAATTAACGACCGCTTGGCTGAGATGGAAGACATCACCCCACAGGATATGCAGAAACTGCAAATGGATATTTTTGGCTACACGGCTTCAAATCTCATTCCCCAACTGGTAGAGTGGACCGATGAAACCGAACTTAATGACCTTGAAATGCACATCCTGAATGAAATGAAATCCTGGGATTTTATGATGGACGCATCACTCATTCAGCCGTCAGTCTACCACCTTTGGAGGACCAACTTTTTCAGAGCCGTATATAATGACGAATATG
>JAASTO010000124.1 GCA_021767245.1 Balneolaceae bacterium | reverse complement strand
TCCGGTTCCTCCATTTTGCTGGATGATCTGGGAGAATTCGTTGTTAACCACATACTGTTTTGATTCTTCCTGATACTGTTGGAATTCAGACCAGTATTCTTCCATCAATGAACTGTCAGGATTGGTTTTGTAACTCTCACGTAGCCAGTTCTGATAAGCTTCATCCATTTTCTCAATGGCTACTTTTTCTTCTTCCCAGTTGGAGGTTCCGATGTAGTGAGTCCCTTTAAATGCCATATGCTCAAAGATGTGAGCAATACCGGTGTTGCCGACAGGTTCATTGGCTCCACCCACATCCACATGGGTATAGAAACTTGCGACCGGGGCATCATGTCTTTCAATAATAATAAAGTGAAGACCATTATCAAGGGTGAACTCGGTTACTTTTTCTTCAAATTCCTCCAGATACTGTGCCTGTATCCCCGAAAAGGAAAATAATAAGGCAAGCATCAGCAGGAAAGTTGCTGTTTTCTTGTTGTTGTTCATTTGTACGAAAGTTTATGAATAGTAATAGTTTGTAAAGTAGAAAAATGGTGCAATTTCATTTATTTAGCAAACTTAGGTGAAAATTCTTTGAGTGGAAGGCCATCCTTGGAAGATAAATCATTAGTCTCTTCTGTACGCGACAATTCCATAACATATGAAACAAGTTCCGGGTTGTAATATCGCTTTTGAAAATAAACCTTTTTACCCCCTGTGGTTCGTGAGCAACGGTCAATTTCAAGAAGGGCATTTTTGGGTTCAACTTTTAAGTGCTGGGCTATATATTCATCTGCGTTGGCAGCCGTCAATTTATAGCTGCCTGCTTGAATAGGGATCTCATATTTTTCTTCAATGATATTATAGATCGTTTGTGTGGTAAGGTCTTCATCAAACAATAATTGACCATAGCCGGGAGGTAGCCAGGTAATATCAAAGGCGATAGGTTTACCACTCCCTAACCGGATCCTGTCTACCCGGATAAGTTTCATGTCAGGCCGTATTTCTAATATCTCGTTTACCTCTTTAATGGGGTCTACTTTTCTTAGATCGATAAGGCGGGAACTGCTTTCAAGTCCTGCTTGCCTCATGTCTTCGGCAAAGTCAGTTAACCTGACCAGATTACTTTTCATGCTCTTATCGCTCACAAATGCACCAACGCCTTGCTTGCGATAGATCAGCCCATCATTTTCAAGATTTTGAAGAGCGTGACGTACCGTGACCCGGCTGACCTTAAAATAATCACACAATCTCTTCTCAGAAGGCAGTTTTTCGCCGGACTCATAATTGCCTTCTGTGATCTCCTTTTTCAGGTGCTGTTTGACTTGCTCGTGTTTTGATGCTAATTGTTCCATGCTACTATGTTCTCAAAATGTTCATATAGAGTCAGTATGTTGGCTATTAAGCTCACCATAAAATAGGAATTCAATATACTTGTTATAACATGTTGTGACAAATTAAAAAACACTGTTATCATTGGTGTGAAGAAAAAAATAAACGATCAATCAATTAACAAAACACAATGGACTTACTAACACAACCTATGCCCTGGTACATTGCCGGTCCGATCATCGGTTTAACTGTACCGATCCTGCTCATTTTAGGAGGAAAAATGTTTGGTGTTTCGGCAAACTTACGCCATGCCTGTGCCGCATGTAACTTTGGTAACGTGGAATTTTTCAATTACGACTGGAAAGAAGCCGGATGGTGGAATATTACCTTTTTGGTAGGTTCTGTATTAGGAGGCTTTCTGGGCGGATATGTTTTCGCAAACCCTGAACCGATAGATCTGGCGGCATCGACGGTCACAGACCTTCAGGCATTAGGGATAAATGACTTTAATGGTTTGGTACCTACTGACCTGATCTCATGGGAAGCTTTAGAGACACCGACCGGATTAATAGTACTGGTGTTGGGTGGATTCCTGGTTGGCTTTGGAGCCCGCTATGCCGGCGGTTGTACATCCGGACATGCCATCTCGGGATTGTCTGACCTGCAGCTTGCCTCATTGATGGCCGTGATCGGCTTCTTTATCGGTGGCTTGCTCATGACCTATCTGATCTATCCAATCATACTTTAAACATATTAAGAGCAGAACAATGAAAATTTTAGAATATCTCAAATACTTACTCATTGGAACGGCTTTCGGATTCATTCTGGTGAAGTCAGAAGTCGTGTCATGGTTTCGAATTCAGGAAATGTTCCGGTTCGATTCCATTCATATGTATGGAATTATAGGTCTGGCTGTAGTGGTGGGTATCATTTCAGTTCAGATCATAAAGAAAAACAATATTAAGGATACCAAAGGCAACCCGATCACTATTCCACCAAAAGATGCCTCTCAATGGAAGAGATACATTATTGGCGGTAGCATGTTCGGATTAGGCTGGGCACTGTTAGGAGCTTGCCCGGGTCCAATGTTTGCACTTCTCGGAAGCGGAATTACCGTGATGATCATTCCAATATTATCAGCAATAGTGGGGACCTACGTATATGGTATGCTTCGAGATTCTTTACCTCATTAATGAAAGTGAACTCAGACATCAGGAGTCAGAATACATTGAAGAATTTCTGACTCTTGAGTCCAGAGTACCAAATTCCAAGATTATTAAATAAAACAACACAGGAGACACATTATGTATTTCAAACAATTCTTTGATGATAAATTAGCACAGTATGCTTACATGGTTGGTTGCCAGGCTGAAGGAACAGCTATCGTGATCGACCCAATGAGAGACATCGATCAGTATATTGAAGCGGCTGCAAAAGAGAACCTAACCATTGTTGGTGCAGCAGACACACACATTCATGCCGACTACATTTCAGGTCTGAGAGAATTTGCCGAAAGAGGTGTAAAAGTTTACGCTTCTGATGAAGGTGATAAGGACTGGAAATATGAGTGGCTGATCGGCAGTGATTACGATTATCAGTTACTCAATGATGGAGACGAATTCAGCATCGGAAATATCACATTCAAAGCCTGGCACACACCGGGACATACACCGGAGCATTTAAGCTATTTCATAACTGACGGTGCAGCAGCTGATCAACCGATCGGTATTGCCACAGGTGATTTCATCTTTGTTGGTGATGTGGGTCGTCCTGACCTACTCGAATCTGCAGCCGGACAAGCAAACGTGATGGAGCCATCTGCCCGCACATTGTTCAAGTCTGTAGAGGACTTCAAGAGCGTGCCCGAATTTATGCAGATCTGGCCGGGACACGGAGCAGGGAGTGCATGTGGTAAAGCGCTAGGTGCTATCCCGGAAACAACGGTTGGTTATGAGTTGCGTTACAATGCATCTATCAAATCAGCAACCTCAGAAGATGACTTTGTGAAGTTCATTCTGGAAGGGCAGCCTGAACCGCCGTTATACTTTGCACGTATGAAGCGTGACAATAAGATTGGCCCTAAAGTGATCAAGGGTCTTCCACAACCTAAACACCTGACACTGAAAGAGCTGGGTGAATTGGCAGATAATACAGATGTAGCGGTACTGGATACCCGTGAAAGAGACGAATTCTCCCAGGGTCACTTGCCTGGATCACTGTTATCTCCGCTAAACAAACAATACAATACGGTTGCAGGATCTTATATCACAGAAGATGAAGAGATATACCTGATCGTAGAGGAGCATCAGTTGGCGGAAGCTGTTCGTGACCTTTACCGAATCGGTCTCGACAATGTGATCGGTTATGTGACTCCGGTTGATCTGGATCACTATGCTGAGCACGGTGGCGAGTTGGAAACTCTGCCGGTTGAGACATTTGACGGTATAGACAAGTACAAAGATGATGATAATTACCACATCCTTGATGTACGTAAAGCTTCTGAATATAGTGAAGAAGGGAATATTGAAGGTGCACAAAACATCGCTCATACTCGACTACTTCCAAGAATTGAGGAAGTGCCAAGTGAAAGAAAGATAGTGGTTCACTGTCAGGCCGGTGGTCGATCTGCTGTAGCTGCAGCGTTATTACAGCGCAATGGCTATGAAGTGACTCTCATCGATGATGAATGGGAGAATTATAAGAAGAAAGCAGCAACCACTGCTTAATTGTTGTTGACGCAAATGAGGGCGAGATAAACTCGTCCTCTGTAGCGTCCTATCATCCAGATCAGAGTGGAGTACAGACCACTAAAAATACAGGGGTTGGTAAAAGAATATCTAATAATTTGTACCCCGAAAATCTATCCTAAAGGGAAGTGAGAGGCCTTTTGGGTTCTATCAAAAGCTAACATATTAAAATTCAGTACCGGTTTGTGTAGAGGCATTCACGGGAATTCCTCTACGGTAACCGGTTCAAAAAAGAATCGATACAATGAAATCTAAATCATCTTCCATAACAAAATTTATTCCGATCCTGGATTGGATTAGATCATATAATTCAGAGGATGCAAAAGGCGACCTGAATGCGGGTATAACTGTTGGTATCATGCTGATCCCTCAGGGAATGGCTTATGCTATGCTGGCAGGATTGCCACCGATTTATGGGCTCTACGCTTCCATTGTACCTCTTATACTTTATGCAATTTTTGGAACCTCGAGGCAACTTGCGGTTGGTCCGGTTGCCATGGTATCACTTCTTGTTTTGGCCGGTGTTGGTGAAATCGCCGAAGTAGGGAGTGACCGCTTTATTCAGCTCGCTATTATGACGGCCATGGCTGTGGGGCTTTTTCAGTTTTTCATGGGGGTGTTCAGGATGGGCTTTCTGGTTAATTTTTTATCTCATCCCGTACTGAGTGGTTTTACATCAGCAGCGGCACTGATCATAGGGGGGAGTCAGGTTAAGAGTATTTTGGGCATCGATATTCCCCGCACGAACTATGTGCACGAAATTGTGATGAGTACCATTCAAAAAGCTTCTGAGATCGATCTGTTTACCGCCCTGATCGGATTTGGGTCTATTGCTACCATCATTTTACTGAGAAAATGGAAAAAGACGTTTCCATCAGCCCTGGTGGTGGTGGGATTGGGGACTTTAGTTACATACTTTTTTAGTCTACATGAATCCGGTGTGGCCATTGTTGGGCAAGTACCGGAAGGCCTGCCAAGTTTCCAGTTAACCACGTTCACTTGGTCGGACTTTGAAGCGATATTGCCAACCGTATTGGTGATCTCATTGGTGGGATATATGGAATCAATAGCCGTAGCCAAAGCTATTGCCAACAAGCATGGGTACAAGGTTGATCCGAACCAAGAGTTGATAGGTCTTGGTGTGGCAAATATAGGTGGGGCCTTATTTCAGGCTTATCCGACTACAGGTGGGTTTTCACGAACCGCTGTAAATGATCAGGCCGGTTCACGTACTGGAATGGCCTCTATTATCTCTGCAGTGATCATTGCCTTAACCGTTCTTTTCCTGACCCCATTATTCTATTATCTGCCAAAAGCAGTTTTGGGTGCCATCATTATAGTAGCGGTGGCCGGATTATTCGATAACCATGAGATGAAGCACCTCTGGAAAACCGACAAGAAGGACCTGGCAATGTTAATGGCTACGTTCATAGCTACCCTGGCGCTCGGTATTGAAGAGGGTATAGCGGTCGGTGTGTTACTATCGCTGGTGATGGTAATTTACAATAGTACAAAACCACACAGTACTGAACTAGGTCGATTAGGTGACACAAAAAACTTTAGAAATGTTAACAGATACAAAGAAGCTAAAACGGATAAGGAGATCCTGGTTTACCGTTTCGACTCAGAACTTTACTTTGCCAATGTTGAACATTTTCGTTCGGTGATTGACAGTCTCATAGAAGAAAAGGGAGAGGATCTGGAGCTGGTGGTTCTGGATGCATCGGCTATAAACAGCGTGGATTCGACCGGAGTACATGCCCTTGAAGAGTTGATCAAAGACCTCAATGAAAAGGATATTGAGTTATACTTTGCGGGGGCCATCGGTCCGGTTCGTGATAAACTCAAGATCAGCGGAATAACCGATGGTCTGACGATCTCAAATTTCTACTTTGATGTATCAGATGCCATTGAAGCATTTAAAGCGGGGCACCAGAAGGATCACAAATATTCACCGGTTCAAACGAATTTATAGACCCTTGTAATGATTTACAGCGTATTCTTGTTTAGCATAAATATGAAAAACAACTGAGGGATTAAAACAAACCATATCATTATGTGGAAAACAATTTTAACAATAGCGTCAATTTTAATTATAGGTATTATCATGTTTAACATGTTTACAAAACAATCAAATGGCATCGATATCAGTATCAATGAGTTCAAAGAGAAATTTCAGGATGAACAGGGAGTGGTTATTGATGTGAGGACTCAGGAAGAGTATGAGGAAGGTCACCTGGTTAAAACGGATAAGCTGCTTGATTTTACGAATGGAGAATTTCAGGATTCACTTAGCGAGCTGGACAAAGACAAAACCTATTACCTGTATTGCAGAACGGGAAACCGAAGCGGTCAGGCTGCCAGGATCATGAAAAGCGAAGGATTCGAAAATGTGTATAACGTAGGCGGATTTGAAGATCTCGCCAATGCAGGATTCGAAGCCGAATAGATCTTATTGAATCTGAATGTGTTGAGTCTTCACATTGATTGATCGTGAAGCATAAAGGGCGTAGGAATTACGCCCTTTTTTTATTCCCTTCTTCGCCAGCCCCTGAAATTATGGTGGATAAATCAGTGTGGTTTCTTAAGGGAAGGATTAGAATGACTGATTTAAACAAATCTTCATATAGATATACTAAACTAATACATCACCAGTGACTCTGCTTGTCATTACAAGTCGGAATCCAATGGTAGATTCATTTTATTTCTTGTAAACAAAAATTTAAGGATGATCATGGATAAAGCATTTGATGTACTTGTAATTGGCGGTGGAACCGGTGGGATAATGACCTCATCACAGATCTTGAAGAAAGATCCTTCTTTGAAAGTTGGAGTTATTGAACCCGGCGATACCCACTACTATCAACCGGCCTGGACACTGGTAGGAGCAGGTACCTACGATATGGAAAAAACGGCTAAACCTATGAAAGAGGTAATGCCGGATAAAGTTACCTGGATAAAGGATAAAGCCGTTGGTTTCAAGCCGGAAGAAAATAAAGTAACAACTGCCGAGAATGGTGATCTTGAGTACAAATACCTGATCGTTTCTCCGGGGTTGGTTATGGCTCTGGATAAAATTGAAGGTCTGCCTGAAGCCATGGATAAAGGGGTTGTATGCAGTAATTACACAGATCCGGAGTTTGTTTGGCAGACATTGAAAAACTTCAAGGGTGGAAATGTTATTTTTACACAACCAACCACACCAATAAAATGTGGTGGAGCCCCTCAGAAAATAGCTTACCTATCTGCTGACTATATAAGAAATAAGAATAATGATAAGGAATCCAATATTCTCTTTGCAACGCCCGGTACCGTTATTTTTGGTGTAACAGAAGTGGCTGAAACGCTTCATAAAGTTTTGGATCGTTATGATATGGATCTAAAAACCTATCATGCACCGGTTAAAATTGATCCAGAGAATAAAAAAGTTTACTACCAGTATATTGGTGAAGAGGAAGCAGTACCTGGTGTAGAAGAAGGCAACAAGTATGGAGCAAAACTCACCGATAATAATCTTATCGAGATACCCTTTGAGATGCTTCACCTGGCTCCACCTCAAAAAGCTCCTGATTTTGTAGAAAACTCAGACCTGGTCAATGAGGAAGGCTGG
>JAASTO010000123.1 GCA_021767245.1 Balneolaceae bacterium | reverse complement strand
TTGTCGCATGAAGAAAGGCTGCCAGGCCATCCTGAACATTTGAACCAGCAAAAGCATGAAGACCGCCAGCTTGTAACAGGCACTGTAGATCCCAACGATATCATCCGGGGTTTGCTCCGCTCCGTAAAGTCGTTCCACCGTTGAGGGATGCATGGATTTCAGGAAAAACCGATCCATCAATTCGTTGATCACATGGCCAAAACCGGCAGGTACAAATGGCAATCCAAAAATCAGGGCTTTCTTTAAAAGAGCAGCATCCCATTTACCGGTGAACATTGGAAGTGTGATGAGCCAGGTTGCAATGGCGGTCAGCAGGGATGCCACCAGGTTACTGATAAACACGGCCTCTATACCATAACCCAATCCAAGTATCAGGTAGAAATTCAACCCGAGGTTCACGATCACATTCCCCGTTTTGATAACCGCAAAAGAGAGGGATCTGCGAACCAACCTAAGTTCCGCAAATGGCACAATGGCAATGGTATCGAAAAGTAAAATACCAAGCATCATCCAGTAAATAGGATCACCACTTTCCAACCCAATAATCGGTGAGATCACCGGTTGCAAGCCCCATATAATGAGTACAAATAATCCGGATGAGCCTAACAGAAACAGCTGAAGGGTCTTGAAAATGCTTTTGGCATCATCACGGTCTTTGCCGTACCGGATGTAAGCCGATTCCATTCCCAGGGTGAAAAGCACATTAAACAAGGCAATGGCGGCAAAAATAAGGCTTATAATCCCGTATTGGTCTTCTGCGAAAACACCGGTGTGAAGTGGAACCAACAGGTACCCGATGAATCGCGCAAGTACGCTGCTTATTCCATAGATCAGCGTATCTGAAAAAAGCTCTTTTAACTTGGTCAATTCAACAGGGTTTAAGTAAGTGAGGTATCTAAGCTTGTGTTAATCGTTCGATGGCTTCAACTCCAAGAGCGTAGCTATGTTTCCCAAATCCGGTAATGATACCATTCATGACAGCCCCGGTAACCGATCGGTCCCGAAAGGCCTCTCTTCCGTGGATATTGGAGAGATGAACCTCAACTTTTGGAACGCTTATGGCGTCTAAGGCATCCCTCAGGGCTACTGATGTATGCGAATATCCGCCGGGATTAATGATCAATGCATCGGTGTCATCTTTCATAGCCTCCTGAATGCAATTGATAAGCTCTCCCTCTATGTTACTTTGGTAGAAGTTGAACGAGTGATCAGGATACTGTTCCCGAAGCTCAGCATGAATATCCTGCAAAGTTTCTTTACCGTACACCTCAGGATCGCGCGCGCCCAGCAAATTTAAATTTGGTCCGTTGATGATCAATATGTTCATAGTTCTACATTTTTACTGATCCTTCTGGCCAGATTCAGCATTTCAGTATCTCCCAATTCCACTTTTTTACCCAGACTAAAATCCTGAGATTCTTTAAAAATGGGGATCAGATGGATGTGGGCATGAGGCACAAGCATACCTTCCACGATCACCCCGGTGCGAATGGGTTGAAGGGTTTTGTCGATGGCATGAGCTACTTTTTGGGAAAACCTGGTGAGTTCTGCAAGGTCGTCTGCATCCATATCAAACAGATAATCGATCTCTTTTTTAGGAATACAAAGGGTGTGACCTTTTGCTGCGGGATTGATATCCAGGAAAGCGTAGTGCCGGTCATCTTCGGCGATCTTATAACTCGGAATTTCTCTTTCTATGATCTTGCTGAAAATAGTTGCCATAATTCTTAATCAAAGCTGTTAATTTGAAAGAAGATACTATCCAAAAAACAGAAATCCTTATGAACTCTGCAAGAGTCTTGTGTTTTATTTTGATGACAGGATGGCTGAGCGTATCAGGTTCAAAGGCTATGGGGCAGCCCTATAACGATCTGATAGGTGAGGTCAATGTTGAGCAAATTTTAGATCATAACAGGATCTTCAGGGTCTACACAGAAAGGTATGAGCCTGATGAAGAAGCTCTGTATTTTTTAAAACGAGTGGAGGGTGAGATTTCCTTACGGGTATTTTTTGGCAGTTGGTGCAGGGAGTCAACCAAGTACCTGCCGGGATTGGTGAAAACACTAAATATTGTGAATAACGGAGAGATCAAGGTGACCTACATGGGCGTGGATGCCCAAAAAAAATTTCCGGATAGATTTTTAAAACTGTTTGATATCAAATATATTCCGACCGTAGTGGTTTTAAAGAACGGAATTGAAGTTGGCAGGATCGTAGAAAAACCACAGCAACCAATTGAAACCGAGATGGTTCAGATATTGAAAAGGCTGCAAGAAAATTGAGAAAAAATTCAATTTTTCCTTGTACTCTAATTTATAAATGCCTTATCTTTGGAATCTGAATTGAGAATCGGTAGCTCAGTTGGTAGAGCAACGGCCTTTTAAGCCGTGGGTCGAGGGTTCGAGCCCCTCCCGATTCACTTTTTTTCTGAAGACTTTCATAATGACTCTCTCTTGACCAGCCCCATACGATTGATCTCGGATGGGGTTTTTTTTAAGCATTTCTTTTCAGGTCAGTTAGTCGATCGTAACAATTGGCCGTAATCGTTGCAGGGTTTTTGGCCCGATTCCCCGAATGTTTGTGATCTCATCGATGCTGTTAAATCCCCCATGTTCCTCACGATAATCAATGATGCGGCTCGCATAAGCCGGTCCAATTCCGGGAAGTAGTTGAAGGGTGGCTGAATCTGCGGTATTGAGGTTTACAGGAAACACCACATTAAGTGGATTTCCGGTATCAAGCTCCTGAGCTCTTAATACTTTCGTGCCGATCTTATCAGGTACCCGCCACAAGCCGAGTTCGTTTTCTTTTGCATGGTTCTCGTATTCTTTAAAGGCACGGGCAGAATCGGTGTGTTGCCGGTAATACACACTGGTTGTACCATACCCTTTTTCAAGAAGAAGCTTGTTCAGGCTAACTGGACCATCTTCGTGCTCCATTTCAACATAGGCCTGAAATGCATTGTAACGGGACCCCGGAACCCCTCCATCATATCCTTTTATCCGAACCTTCCTTCCTTCGAGAATATTCTGAAGGTAATCTGCAGCAGCACCTGAATAGAATCTTGCTGAATCACCACCGGCATATATGGAAGGAACATCTACTCCTAAAAAGCGGACGCCATAGCCAAAACCCGGTACCACCTCTATTTCAAAACGACTTCCATCGGTAATGGAATAGACATCATACCACTGTTCAGGATCGATCTCGGGAGCCGGAGGATGAGTGGTGCCCTGTGCCCGGCTGATCACCCCCATGAGGTCCTGATGAAATTGGTTGGTGATCTCATCCGAAAAAATGATCAGGGTGTTTTCATCATTGTTCATTTCGGCGTTTGACGAAAAATTATATGAACCGGCAACGGTAACCCCCACATCTGTTGGATCAGGGTGTTCAGTATCTAAGAGAATGATCTTGTGATGTAATTTCCTCGTTTCCTGGGCGGGTAAGATCAGGCGGTTTCCCATTCTTGCTTCAGGACTTCCCCAGATATCTCCTGTACTCTCGTAGCGACTGTAAAAACTGCGGTCTATCACACCCCTCAAAAGTATGTGCCCATCGGCTGTTTGTTGCCAGATCTGTTCACTGATAGGTATACTTGGGGTAATGGCAAAAGCCTGAAAGTTGATGTCATGCTGAGCCTCATTCTTAATTAGATCCACGAGCCTGTCACTCACACTCGGCTTGGTTCGGTCTCGATTGATAGGGGCGAAATAGACTTCTACTCTTGTACCACCCACATCAAATACATTCTGGCTTACATTCACTTTGTCTTTATGAAATCCGGCGCTTTCCGGATTAGGATAATCCCCGCTGCCACCCCACATCTGCTCAAACTCTTCTGCATAGACAGTAGCGATATCGGGGTCTTTGATGATGATTGTATGATTGGTGTTATAAGCTCCGGTGTAGGTCAGATTGGTTGAACCGGACCACACGTAATCATCAAAGGGAGACTCAGACAAATGATCGATCACAGCAAATTTGTTGTGCATGTCTGAACCGTCGTTTACCAGGTCATGATCGATGATAGATCCATCGGTATCATAAACATCACCATCATCGTCAATGGAAACGATATCCGCATCTTCAAGAATTTCCCAGATTATTTGATCGAGCTTGCCGCCATCGGTGCGGTTATGGTTGTCGGTTACCACGCGCACCCTAACCCCTCTTTGTTTAGCTCGCACCAATGCATAGGCAATGCGGGGGTGCTCAAAATCATAGATGTTAAGATCTACACTGAAGGAAGCTGAATCAATGAGTGATTCCAGGGTTCCGATCAGATCCCGGTTATCATGGCTTTCATTACCCGGAAGAGCCACAGAATGGTCGGAAGGCATATTGAAATATACTTTTATCCATTCGTTGTTATTAGGTTGTGAAAAAACCGCCTCTGTTTGCAGGGAAAGGATGAGAGACATCCCCAAACTAAATATTGCTAAAGCAGATCTAATCATGACAGGGTAATCAGCAGATTGTACTTAATTGGCAAATTAATGTATTTTAGCGATATCGAATAATCTACAGGCTAATTTATGAACCTACAATTTTTTAATCCGCTCAGGTGGAAGAAATCTTTTCTGGTAATATTACTTACCGCATTTGTAGTGGCATGGTTTACTTTTATAGATACCTACAGCCTTAAAACCCGTTGGGATCTTTATACTCAGAAAGAAGAATTGAAGGAGAGGACAGAAGAGCTTAACAACCGATCTGAAGAACTCAAGGTGAAGATCGACCGATTGAATGAAGATCCGGCTCTGCTTGAAAAAATTGCCCGTGAAGAATACGGAATGCGAAAACCGGGTGAAACGGTCTATAAAGTAAAACGAGAGAATTAAAGCTTCGGCTTGGTTCGTGATTACCTGCCTGTTATCTTCACCTGAACAATTTTTGATTCATAAATCTGACTAAATGAAAGCTATTGGTGTAGATCTCGGCGGTACCAATATTAAAGCGGCCGTTGTTGACAAAGAAACAGGGATTATAGAGCAGGTTACAACTCCCACACAGGCAAATCTCGGAAGGGACCACCTGCTGGACCGGATCGCAGATACAGTCAGAGATCTGATAAAAAAAAATGAAATCGTTGGAATGGGTATGGGTCTGCCGGGAATGGTTTCCAAGGATCAGACCACGGTTAATAATCCGCCTAATTTACCGGGATGGGGTTCCGTAAATGCCGCAAAAGAAATGGAAGACCGCCTTAACATTCCTTGTAAGATAGAGAATGATGCAAATATTGCGGCTCTGGGATCTTTACACTTTGGTGTGGGCAGCAAATACGACAGTTTTATTATGATCACCCTTGGAACAGGAGTTGGCGGTGGCATCATCTATGAACGTCAGCTTTTTAAGGGAACCATGGGTATGGCCGGTGAACTGGGGCATGTGATCATCGATTATCATGGACCTCTCTCAAACAGTGTAACGCGTGGAACCGTGGAAGCCTATCTTGGTCAGAGATTCCTGAGCCGCTATGCCTCAGACCTGATCTCACAGAATACCTCAAACCCGTTGTACAAAAAGTTTTCAAAAGACTTTAGTCAGCTTGAACCCGTTGACTTAACGAACGCAGCCAAAGAAGGTAACGAGCTTGCCATCGAGATCCTTGCTAAAAGCGGTCAGCGACTCGGATATGCGATCATAAACTACGTGCATATGATGGATATCCGAAAGTTTGTAGTAAGTGGAGGTGTGTCCAAAGCGGGTGAATATTTGTTCGAGCCGGCCAAAGAGATCGTTAGAAAACATATGATGGAGCCATTCAAGGAAGGATTTGAGCTCACTTATGAAGACCTTGGAAATGACAGTGCCTTACTGGGTGCGGCCGGACTGGCTTTCGATTCTTTTTCTTAATTGTAATTATGTATGATCCACGCCACTAAAACACATATGGGCAAGTACCTTTTTCTGTTTTGTCTGTTAGTGTTGATGGCGACGCCCGCAAAAGCCCAGCAAACGGATTCGACTGTGGTCAGGCAGGATACGACACTTCAGCAGAATCAATCTAAGCCACCCGGTGCGTCTGCAATCTCTAACGTTCCTGATAATGCAGTTCGGTTTCAGTCCAGTGATTCATTGGTGATCGATTTCAAAGGGGGTAAAAAAGCATTTCTGTTCGGTTCCGCTAACGTAAAGCACTCAGCCGGTGAGCTAAAAGCCGGCGAGATCAACATGGATATAGATAACACCACGGTTGAAGCTACAACACTGACTCCGGAAGACACACTCTCGCGGCCGGTGCTTGTACGGGAGTCGGATGAGATCAAAAGTACCCGCATTTTGTTCAACTATAAAACTCAGAAGGGGAAATTTGAAGCCGCACAGGTGAAGGTATCTGAAGGACACTTGATCGGTTCAAAAATAAAGAACGTGAACGAAAGCGAAGTGTTTATTGAGGACGGGATCTATTCAACTTGTCCACCAGAATACATGTATTACTACCTGAAAGCTAAGAAGATGAAGGTGGTTGATGAAGACGAGCTGTTCTTTAGCAATGCGCAGCTGTACATCCTGGATATTCCCTACCCGATTATTTTTCCGTTCGGTTATGTGCCGACGGACCTTGAAAAAAAACGTTCCGGTTTACTTACGCCAACCTATGCGTTTCAGGATCAAAACGACCGAGGGTTGGGATTACAAAATGTAGGTTGGTTTCAGTATTTCAATGACTACCTAACCGGTCAGGTTGATGGTGATATTTACACATCCGGGTCCTTCTACCTGAACGGATTGATGCAATATCGGAGAACGGATCAGTACAACGGATCTGTCAGGCTGGGTTATTCAAATGACCGTGGTATGGAACCAACGGACCCCGACTTTTCGGAAACCATACAAAGATCCGTATCGGTTCAGCACAGCCAAATCATTTCTCCGTATGCAAGCTTATCGGCTAATGTGAATCTGAGAACCGCCGATTTCAACCGTAGAAATTCCTATGATATTGAAGACCGGGCTGAGGTTAACTCAAATTCCAAAATATCATACAATTATAGGCACCCTGAAAATCTCTACAGCTTCAGTACGAATGCTCAGCTTGTTCAGAACTTTACCAATTACTCAACCCGTGTGAGCGGTCCTTCAGCTAATTTCAGGTTAAAGAATATTTCACCGTTTCAGGATAACAATGGTGGCGGAGATCAGGATTGGTATGAGACTATTAGCTTAAGCTACAGCAATAACCTGAAGTCGCAATTCAATTTTGACCCTATTGATGCAGATAGTTCCGAAATTACTTTTTTCGAAGCATTAACAGATAAGGATAAATATGAGGAAGCGACCGGTAACGACCGCTATATACAGGCCGGGTTACAGCATCAGGCGGGATTGCAGATCGGCCAGATCATACCAAGTCAGTTTTTAAACATTTCTACGGGTATTAACTATACAGAAAACTGGTACCCTTCATCCATTCGAAAGAGCTATAATGCGGATTCAAATCGTGTTGAAACGGAGAAAGTGTATGGATTTACAGCTTCCAGGGAATTCAGCACGAATCTCAATTTTGGAACCACATTTTATGGGGTTTCAGATATGAAGCTTGGTAATTTTCAGGGATTAAGACACACGGTTAGGCCATCACTTAGCTTTAGTTACCGGCCGGATTTCAGTGCTGAGCGCTGGGGATATTACAAAACCGTTCAAACGGATTCGCTTGGTTCAACTCAGCAATATTCGATCTTT
>JAASTO010000122.1 GCA_021767245.1 Balneolaceae bacterium | reverse complement strand
TTTTGTAACTGTAAAATCACTCACATGTCGAATTTGGACAATCTGGATAAAATTGTATCGCTGGCGAAAGCGCGGGGTTTCATCTTTCAATCATCAGAGATCTACGGTGGACTCAGTGCCGTGTACGATTACGGACCCCTCGGTGTAGAACTCAAACGAAATATCCGTGATACCTGGTGGAAAGAGATGACCCGCCGCCACGATAACATTGTTGGGATTGATGCCGCGATCTTTATGCACCCTAAAGTATGGGAAGCAAGTGGTCACGTAGGTGGATTTAACGATCCGATGATCGATGACAAGCAGTCCAAGAAGCGATACCGTGCGGATATGATCATCGAGCAGCACATTGAAAAGCTGCGTAAAGATGAGAAGCATGAAGAAGCAAACGCTATTCAGGAAAAGCTGGATACCTGCGGTTCACGAAAAAATCTGACCGAAGATCTGTATGAGATCATCATGGAAAATGAGATCCGTGCTCCGGAATCCGGTGCTTTTGACTGGACCGAAGTGCGACAGTTTAACCTGATGTTCAAGACACAGTTTGGGGCTACATCCTCGGAAGAAGACGGCGTGTATCTGCGGCCTGAAACCGCTCAGGGTATTTTTGTGAACTATAAGAATGTACTGGATACGGCCCGTGTAACCATTCCTTTTGGGATCGCCCAAACCGGTAAAGCTTTCCGTAATGAGGTAGTGGCTCGACAGTTTGTATTCCGCATGCGTGAATTTGAGCAAATGGAAATGCAATACTTTGTGAAGCCCGGAACGGATGAAGGTGAGTACGAAAAATGGCTGGAAAAGAGACTTGAGTGGCATAAAATGATGGGGATCCGTGAGGAGAACTTACGAACGGCTCCACATCCTGAGGACAAACTGGCACACTATGCACGAGCCGCTGCCGATATTCAGTACAAATACCCAATCGGCTGGCAGGAAGTAGAAGGTATTCATAATCGAACAGATTTTGACCTGACTCAGCACGCTGAATTTTCCGGTAAGAAACTGGACTATTACGACCAAAAGAATCAGGAACGTTTTGTGCCATATGTGATCGAAACCTCAGTAGGTCTTGATCGACTTACTCTGATGGTTCTTTGTGATGCTTACCGTGAGGAAGAAGTAGATGGCGATACCCGTACCGTTCTGAAAATGAATCCAAAACTGGCTCCTGTTCAGGTTGGTATCTTCCCGCTCATCAAAAAAGACAAGCTGCAGGATCTGGCACACAAAATTGAAGCCGATCTGCGAGAGGAATTTTCGGTGATGTATGATGAATCCGGGTCCATCGGTAAGCGCTATCGAAGATTGGATGAGGCCGGAACGCCATTCTGTGTAACCGTTGATTTTGATGGAGTTGAATCAGAAGGCGAAGATACCGTGACCATCCGCTACCGTGATGATATGAGCCAGGAACGGGTCCCGGTATCAAGATTAGCCGAAGTTATCCGCGACGGAATGAAGGACTGGAAACCGGAGTAGCCGGTAATTTCATGCCATCATAATGCGGATTTTGAACGGAAGTTCATGCTGTGAAGATTAAAATCGTATTTACATAAATAATAGTTCTGTTTTTTCTGAGATTCTGTTTATATTTATAGCCTTTTTCGGATAAGAAATTGAACGCATAAAATATCCTGATTCATGAAACGCACGTACCAACCAAGTAACAAGAAGCGCAAGAACAAGCACGGTTTTCGCGAAAGAATGTCAAGCAAGAATGGCCGTAAGACCATTGCGAGTCGTCGCAAGAAAGGTCGTCATAAGCTGACTGTAAGTGATGAGAGAAAAGGAGCCAAGTAAGGTTACATATTCTCCTGATCACAGATTTACGCTGCCTAAATCTCAAATTCTTAGTGGCAGGCGAAATTTTGAGGAACTCTTTAGCGGTTCCTCATTCATCTCCAACCCGGCGGTGAGTATTCGTTATTCAGTCTCCCCCGGCGCCGACAACCATTACTATGTCGGATTTATATCCCCAAAAAAGATCGGTAATGCGGTAGAACGAAACAGAGCAAAACGTTTTATGAGAGAAGCCTACCGATTGAATCAATACATCATTAGAGACTTACCGGAGTTGTCTGAACTGCGGCTGAAATTCGCTTTTCTTGCCCGACACTCTGATCTCACCTTCGAATCTGTTCAGAAAGATGTAATTTCCGGATTGGAAAAACTCCGTGAACGGATCTTGTCAACTCATACAACATTCTAAACCCTATACTTTTGGATAAGAATACAGCAACCGGATTTGTTTTAATTTTCTTGCTTATGCTCGGGTGGTTCTATTTTACCATGCCAAGCGAGGAAGAACTAGCTCAGCAACGCAGAGAACAAGCTGTTCAGGATAGTCTTGCACAGATAGAACAAACCATGCAAGATACGGTTGGTGAGACTGAAACAACACAGGAGCAGGAGAGACAAACCCGCACTGAGCCTTCTATCAGTGAGGAAACCGATGAGGTGGCACAGGTACAGGGTTTATTTTCTACAAGTTCTGTAACGGAAGAGTCTGAGATAAAAGTAAGTACCCCGCTTTACACGGCAACCTTCACAAACAGGGGAGCCGGACCTAATTCATTTATCCTGAAAGAGTATGACACCTGGGATGGTCGTCCGGTGCAATTGATTGCTGATACTACACAATCGGCATATAACATTGGATTCCTGTCTACTGAGAATTATAACGTTGAGACCCAGAACCTACTTTTTGAGCAGGTTACACCCGGTAGCT
The DNA here is from genome assembly GCA_021767245.1 of Balneolaceae bacterium. Taxonomy (GTDB): domain Bacteria; phylum Bacteroidota; class Rhodothermia; order Balneolales; family Balneolaceae; genus Gracilimonas. Next base: position 5,046 of record JAASTO010000122.1, on the reverse strand, counting down.
CTATTGAAATTAGACAAGGCGAACAAAGGGAGATCCGCTATGAAATGGATCTTGGCGAGGGGCGCAAACTGGTGCTTACCTATCTATTGAATGGTAATAACTATGAAGTGGATGTAGATGTTCAATTCATTGGGCTCTCAGATTATGTTATTGGTCAAACTATTGACTTCGGCTGGACATCACCCCTGAAATTTACCGAAAAGGATCATACACAGGACGCTTTAGCAACTTCAGCTTATACCTACGCCGGAGGAGAACTTGAACAATTTAAGCTCGACGAGCCTGGAAGAGAAGAGTCGACCATTAACGGTAATATTGACTGGGTAGCTACTAAAACGAAATTCTTTACACAACTCATCAAGCCACTTACGCCAACTGATGCGGCTGTGATGACGGCTGAGGTCACCGGTGAGGCTGATAACCAAAACACTGAACATCGATATACGTCCTCTATTCGTTCTGACCTTGATGAACAGGGAGCTGCATCCTACCGTTTGTATATAGGGCCTATGAAGTACCGTGAGATCGTAAAAGTTGATGAGCATGCCTACGACATGGTTGATGTGGGATGGAGCTGGCTGAGATGGTTCTCTGATCCGTTTGTTCGCTGGTTGGTTATCCCATTCTTCGAATTCCTGAATGGTTTTATTTCGAACTTTGGGGTGATCATCATCGTATTTGCTTCACTCGTTAAACTGGTGCTGTCGCCGCTGACTTACAAGAGTTATAAGAGTATGGCTGCCATGAGTGAGCTTCAGCCTCAGATGAAGGAGATACAGGAGAAGTACAAAGACAATCCGCAGAAGCAGCAAAAAGCAACGATGGATCTGTATCGTAAAAACAAAGTAAACCCGCTTGGCGGTTGTTTGCCTAACCTGCTTCAGTTCCCGATCCTGATCACGCTTTGGAGATATTTCCAGAATTCCATTCTGATCCGTCAGGAAGAATTCCTGTGGGCGGCTGATCTTTCAGCACCTGATTACATTTTGAGCCTGCCGTTTGAGATCCCATTCCTGGGTGATCAAATTGCCGGATTTGTACTACTGATGACGGCAGCCATGATGGTTCAAAGTAAGCTGACCGGTGGTATGAGTGGCGGTGGTGGAAGCAGCCCAATGGCCGGGCAAATGAAAATGCTTCAGTACGTATTTCCGGTGATGCTTCTGTTCATCTTCAACAATTTCGCAGCCGGTTTGAGTTTGTATTATCTGATCTTCAATGTACTGTCCATCATTCAGCAGGTTCTGATCAAAAGAAAACTGCATGGTGAGAAAGAAGGCGAGGCAGCTGCAGCCTGATAGCAGCTGGGAATAAACAGATAAGGAAATAGGTACAATTAAAACCTTTATTCCTTATCTACTTATTCCTCTAACCCCCTAAAATACCAATAGTCATTGCTCAGTAAAGCCCTCGGAAAATATCCTGAATACCGATTTAAAAACGGCGAAAAACGCCTTTGGAATCCTATTCAGAAAAAAACCTTTGCTGACCTTCCTGAGGAACGGGTTCGTTTAGCTTTAGTAGAATATTTAACTGGGGAGCTGGGTTTTTCACCTTCACGCATTTCATGTGAGAGTCCCGTAAAACTTCAGGCAGATAAAACCCGATCCAGGACGGATCTTATATACTACAACCAGGATTTTAAACCTGAGCTACTGATCGAGTGCAAAGCACCGAGTGTGAAGCTGACAGAAAAAGCAGCTATTCAGATCGCACGATATAATGAGAAAGTAAATGCACGTTATCTTTTGATCAGTAATGGGTTGGTCGATCACTGGTTTAAGAATGGAGCCGATGGCGTTGAAACACTGACCTGGTTGCCGGACACCTACGAACAACAAAACCCAACATCCAGGGATATGGAATATTGGGAGCGCAGAGGGTTCATTGGGGAGAAAACGGATCAGGAGACAAAGCAAATTTTGACAATATATAACGAGGAATTATTCGGTGATCCGGTTCAACCCATCAAATACCTGGATTTTGAGGGGTACCCTGAGGCGTATGCCCTGAATCATTTCTACAGGATCTTCGGTATCGATCAACAGGCAAAGATTGCCATCAGTATGTCTTCCAATCATGATGGTTCCACCAGATTCAACGCGATACTGAATGTGAAGGGGGCAAATATTGCGTTTGTAAGTTCGGAGTTGGCGGAGATGAAGTTTCTGGAAGGAGTGGTTCACTCGGGTAAAGGTGAAAATGTCATAGATCTGAACGGGATCATAAACCTGCAAGAGTCTCCCAAACTGAAAGACAGAGCTGTCGATCTGAATAAATTACTGATCAGCTATTCTTAGTCAGGCAGTCGATATTAGTCGGCTATTTCATTATTCTTGAGGGGTAAAAAGACTATAAAACATTTACTTCAAAAGAATTCAATGATGCATCAGAAACACCGCGAAAAATTATTTTCTTTATTTGATGACGGACAGAACGGAGCCGTTTTTATTCAGGGATCAGAGATCCTGTATCGCAACGAAACCGATTATGAATATCCGTTTAGGCAGGAATCGAATTTCTGGTATCTGACCGGTGTGAATGAGCCCGACTGTGCATTGATCCTGGATCTGAAAACAGAAGAATATCATCTGTTTGTGCCAAAGCGAGATGCTCAGTATGCGGTGTGGCATGGCTATGTGAAATCGCAGGAAGCCTGGAAAGAACAATATAAACCGGATCATATTCATTACACCAACGAGATCCTTACGGTGATGAATAAGATCAAGCCCGAGAAAGTTTACTGCCTGAACGACCTGGATGCAGAATTGATAGAAGATCTGGACCGTGGGTTTGAGGCCGATATCGAAACCCTGCTGGATGCCCTCACATACTGCCGTGTGATCAAAACCGACGATGAGCTGGATTATATGCGTAAATCTGCGGCCATCAATAACCTGGCCCACACTGAGGTGATGAAAGCGATCAAGCCGGGCATGTATGAATATGAGCTGAAGGCCTTGTTTACGAAGATACAGTATGAAAACGGGCTTCAACAGGATGCCTATAACGGTATTTTTGCCGGTGGTAAAAACAGTGCCATTCTTCACTATGTAGAGAATAATAGTCAGATCAAAGACGGAGATCTTTTTCTGTTGGATGCCGGACATGAGTACGAAGGGTACGCTTCGGATATTACACGAACCTATCCGGTAAATGGGAAATTTACGAACCTGCAGGCCGGAGTTTATGATGCCGTATTGAATGCACTCAATTCCTCCATCGCCCAAATTAAAATGGGTGTGAAGATGGAAGACCTTCACCTGCATGCGGCACGTACCATTATGGAAGGATTGAAAGATGCCGGTGTTGTGAAAGGCTCTGTGGATGACATGATGGAAAATGATATTTTTGCCCTGTTCTTCCCGCACGGTTTGGGTCACTTTCTTGGCCTTGATACTCATGATGTTGGCGGTTACCCGAAAGGGGTGGAACGCATTGACCGTCCGGGCATCAAATTCCTTAGGGTCCGTCGTGACCTGCAGCCGGGTATGGTAGTGACCATTGAGCCCGGAGCCTATTTTGTACCCGCATTGCTGGTGCCTGCTTTAGAGGATGACACTCAAAAGCAGTTCCTGAATGCTGAAAAACTAACCAACATGTTTGAGTTTGGCGGTATCAGGATCGAGGATAATGTGGTTGTAACGGAAGATGGGTGCGAGAACCTGACGGATGTCCCTAAAGAAAGATCTGAGATCGAAAAACTTATTAAGGGTTAAAAATAGGCAGGACAGAATTCTGTAGTAAATAGAATGGTTCAGTCATTATACAACCATGATCTAAAATCATAGAAGGTTGGCAAGAAAGAAGTTTGACATACCGAAAATGTATCAGTCGCCAATCATCCGGAAGGTAAAGGAGGCGACCAAGATCATCGATCCGATGAAGAAAGATCTGGAGCCAACGGTGCTGGATTTTGGTCCGGTACAGTTTCTGATCCCTCGATTTTTCGGATTCTGTTATGGCGTTGAGAATGCCATCGACATCGCTTACCGAACGGTGGCTGAAAATCCGGACAAGGATATCTATTTACTCAGTGAGATGATCCACAATCCAACCGTAAATGAGGATCTTCAAAAAAGAGGGGTTAAATTTCTGTTTGATACAGATGGTACAGAACGCATTCCGATCTCATCTCTGAGTAAGGAAGATATTGTGATCGTGCCTGCTTTCGGTACGACCCTGGAAATACAGTCTCAACTTAAAGAAGTTGGAATCGATCCGTATCAGTACAATACCACCTGTCCTTTTGTTGAAAAAGTATGGAAACGAGGGAAACAGCTGGGAAAGAAGGATTACAGTTTGGTGGTTCATGGCAAATACCGGCATGAAGAAACACGGGCCACCTTCTCTCATAGCGCTGATCATTCTGCCGTGGTGGTCGTTCTGAATCCTGAAGAAGCTCAAATACTGGCTGATATCATGACCGGTGAACGACCCGGATCTGACTTTGAAAAATACTTTGGTCATAAGTCAACCGATGGCTTCGATCCGATGAAAGATATGGAGCGATTTGGGGTGATCAATCAGACCACCATGCTGGCTACTGAAACTCAGGAAGTGATGGAGATCTTACGCGAGGCGGCCATTAAACGATTTGGTGAAGCAAATATACTTGATCATTTTGCAGATACGTCTGACACACTCTGTTACGCCACCAACGAGAATCAATCGGCCACGCTGGCTTTGGCTGAGACCGATGCCGACCTGGCTATTGTGGTAGGTGGCTACAACTCTTCAAATACCATGCACCTGGTTGAGATCCTGGAGCATCATTTCCCAACCTATCATGTAAGGGATAAAGGAGAATTGAGCCGATCTGATATTAACCATTTCGATCAGTGGTATAAAGAGATGAAACGAACTAATGATTGGCTGCCCGGGAAAGAAGAGCCCATAAAAATTGCATTGACTTCCGGAGCTTCCTGTCCCGATATCTTAGTGGATGAAATTCTACTTCAGATCCTGGAATACTTTGAGGATATCAAAGATATAGATCAGGTTATGGCACCATTCGAAGATAAAATGTCAACGGTAGAGTAGTTC
>JAASTO010000121.1 GCA_021767245.1 Balneolaceae bacterium | reverse complement strand
GAGTTTCAGTTTCAGGAAGATTTTATAGATACTGAAAGTATAAATAAATCCTCCATTTCGTCATTTACTACGGCCATTGGTGCTGCCTGGGCAGCTTCTGGTAATAAATCTGAACATTTACCCAAGTTGTCATTCCTGCCTAAATATGTGGATGACCGCCAAAAGATCTTTAAACTGCAGTGGCACGGATTTTTACTGCTATTCCTGATCTTGATCACACCGATTGTCGCGAACCATTTTTATACACAAAATGCAGCAGAGATCTCTCGGCTTGAAGGGAATATAAACTCTCTTGATGCACAGATCCGATCTTTGGAGTCAACGGTTCAACGATCTAATGAGATCACCAACGAGCTAAATCAGATCCAATCAAAGCTTGCCTTATTAAGTGAACTGAATCAGGGAACACTCAGGTGGTCCACTAACCTGAATCAGATCAATAGTGGTGTAAGTGACATAAACTCCTTGTGGATCACGTCTATGAGGCAAAATCAAGATAACTCTATTGAATTAGCCGGCGTTGCCCGTCAAAGAGACCGAATTCCGATGTTAGCCGATCTGTTTCATAATGCTACATTACTGAATGTGCGTTCTTCTGAAATCAGGACTGAGGAAGTTTTTGAATTCAGATATGTGGTTGGAAGCTTTTTTGAAGACGAAAATATATATACTCCTGAAAATGTTCAGGGTATTCAACAAATCATAGGGGAATAGATTGTCATACGGTGTTAGAAATACCATAATTCTATTAGTAGCCCTCCTGTTACTAGGAGGCAGTGCATTTGCCTACATTTATTTCTTTCAGGCTCCTAAGCTGGAGCAGCTTGAAACTACACTTCAACAAAAGCAGCAAGACTACAATAACAAAAAAGCGATCAGCGATGCCTTTCCCGAGCTAAATGCAAATTATCAAAACGCGGTTGCTATTATTGAAAATTATGATAAATCACTTTACAAAACCCCTAACCCGGATGATGTATATGATTATCTTAATTATATCAGTAATAGTTCTGAGCAGTTAAGAGTGTATTTCGATTTTAATTTTGTGGACTCAACGGCGCAGGACCAGTATGGTATCATACGGTCTAACCTGAATGGATATGGAAACTATGTAAACGTTGTTAACTTTATTAACACGATCGAAAACAGTCAGTTATTAAACAAAGTGACTGCCTTATCTTTAGCTCCTCCCGGAGGAAATAATGAGGGAGAAGAGATATCTGATATTACATTTACTTTTACCCTTGAAAGTTATTACGAGCGCATACCTATTCAGGAAAATGTATCCAGAACGAATGTTCTTACGAGAAATGAGCAAGTATCTGTGTTTAATCCTTTTTATCCGCTCATACAACCAACCGTTCCGCCAAACACGGATAATCTTATTAATATAGAGCAAAGCAGGATTATTGGAATGACGGCATCCAGAATTTTTATAGTTGATCAGGGAGGAAATGTACAATCGCTCACAGTAGGAGATGATGTATATCTTGGCTCACTTCAATCTATTGACATCAATAATAAATCTGCTACTTTCAATTTAAATAAAGGTGGCATCACGGAATTAGTTACCTTGGAGATAGAACGATGAACACAATGAAAGCTACCCATTACACATATTGTTTGTTATTCACATTCTTCACGGTTTTACTGCTGGGTTTAGTTCCACAGAAAGCTTCAGCTCAGATTGTGGACCCTCTGCGTGAGTACACTAATCCCGATGAAGTGGTTGCTTTTAATAAGACCACAACATACAATGAAGCCATTGAGATCATTGATACCTTCGCTCAGGAATATGAGAACAAATTTATTGTAGATAATTCAGGTTATAGCGGTGCCATAGGTGTAAATTTGCCGGCTATGCACTGGAAAGATGCCCTGCAATATATCATGCGGTTTCAGAACCTTGAGTTAAATGAATTCGAAGAATATTATGAGATCGCTGTACCACAGCAAAAAACAACTACAACTAATACACAACAAGCAGGTGGTGCAACAAGAACAGGTCAGGGTGGAGGAGATATCATTTTACCAACTACAGAAACCCGGGAAGTTAGAATCAATGCCACTTTCTTTGAAGGTAATAAAAGAGCCCTGCAGGAAATTGGGGTTGATTGGTCTACTTTAACAAGTGATGTTCCGGACGAACTCAACGATTTTGTTGCCGGTGAAGGAAATGAGTCTTTACCAAATACTGAATTCAATGATCAATTTGTAGCGGTAAACTCTTTTAATGCGCAAAATGTGTCACAAAATGCTTTTAACGCTATTATAAACACCGGTGAACTAGGTCCAGGCATTAGCGTTCAGGCCTTATTCAGCGCATTTGAAGCAGACAACCTGGGTAAAGTGTTGGCTACTCCCTCTATTAAAGTAGTGGATGGGGAAGAGGGTAATATTCAGGTTGGGCAGGATTTCTCGATCAAACAAAGGGATATTGCCGGGAACGTAACGGATAATTTTGTGAGTACCGGAACAATTTTGACGGTCACTCCGCAGATCATCACCCAGGAAGACACCTCATTTATTTATCTTAACCTGGAAGTTGAACGATCAACTGCACAGCCTGATGTGGTAAGTACGATCATTAACAAACAGGAGGCTACAACCTCGGCTATCCTTTTAAATGGTGAATCTACTTATGTGGCCGGATTATACAGAACCGAAGAAACAACGGTACGGCGTGGTATTCCTCTTCTGAAAGATGTACCGCTGCTGAAATATATATTTGGTTTCAACTCCAAGGATTATCTCGAAAACGAGTTGATCATTATCGTTCAGGCAGAGCTTGTTGAACCGGTCAGAACCCGATTTGATAACATCAGAGAATCTAAACGGGATGTGCTGGAGGATACAAGAGATGACATGAGAGCTGACCTTGATCGGGTATTTTCCAGAGATGAGGATCGATTCCTGAGGCCAGATGAAATGACGGATGAAGAAGGTTCTATGGACGAACTAATTGAAGAAGACACTACAGAGAGTCCGTTAAAGGAACCTGTTAAAGAAGAACTGACAGCAGATGAAACACTGACTGATGAGCAAAAAGAAGTCTATGATGAACTAAGTATGCCGGTTCAGAAACCGGAACTGATGGTAGTAGTTCCTAAAGCTTTTAGTCTGGAGGAATACCTGGAATACAAAGCTAACGGTGGCAGGGAAGAAATCATTGAAAATAATTTAAATACAGATATTAAGTACTTTATTATCGGTGGGTCTTTTCTTGTTCCTGGCAATGCACAACGATTTAAGGAACTACTTGACGAACAAGGCTATAACACCCGCATCCTTTTCAATCCGGAAACAAGGTTTAATTACGTGGCCTATGAAGGATATGCTGACTTCGAAAAAGCGGTTGACCGTACTTACGAGGTAAGAGGTTCATTCAACAGTGAAGCCTGGTTATTCACTCTTCAGGATAACACAGAAGAAGTAACGAGATAAGGCTTAGCTTAGCCTCAACTAAAATTAGTCTTTATCATTTCCAATTTATGATCTAACTCACTTATACTGGTCAGGAATGTGATTTCAGATATTCAATGGAGAGCCTGTTGAAAGCATTTGGTCTTTCAACATTACAAACGTGCCCACAGTTTTCTATGACCCGTAAACTCGAGTTTTTGTGCTCCCTTACGATGGATCTAACCGGTGGAAGGAACATATGATCTTCACTGCCCATCACGTAAAGCATCGGTGACTTAACTTCTCTCTCTTTAAAGTACCGCAGGAGTGGGTTGACTTCATTGGTCAGCTTAAACCATCTCATAAATTCTTTCTGATACAGTTTTTTTGCTTCACGGATAAACAAATTACGGGATTTAGCATGGCGTTTTTTCGGCATGATGATCCACGCAAAGAACTTGTACAACCACATGTAAGGGATAAAACGTTTGAAGGTATGGCCAAGAAAGACCAGGATACGGGAACGAATATTTAACCGGGTAATAGCACCACAAAGAACGGCTGATTTGACCCGTTCAGGAGCGATCTCACCAATGGTTCGTATAATGATAGTACCTAATGATACACCAATAAAATGAGCTTTTTCTATGTTTAGATGATCTAAAACATCGATCACATCCTGACTGATAAATTCAAAGGAGTAATCTTCTTCATAATATTTTTTTAACAGATCCTTAGATTTTCCATGCCCTCTAAGGTCAACCAGTAATACATTGAAATGCTTTTTAAAGTCTCTAAGCTGGCTGAACCAGATAGACGAACTTCCACCGGCTCCATGGATAAAAACCACCCAATCCTTTTCCTCCGATGATATGTATTTTTTGTAATATAACATTAACTAAGCTTAGCAATAATTTTTGTCTATTTAAATACTTAAAGAACATTTAACAATACCGTAAACAGTATAAAAGCGACAAAAGTTTAGATTTAAAAGATAATCAGAAAGAACTAAAAGGTGTATATGAGGAATATAATAGCGGGATTTAAGTTAGCGGCATTCTTGCTTACAACTCTGATTATGTACACGTTGATTATGGTGACGTTGATCATATCCCCATTGGGTATCAACTATGAAAAATACAGAGGGTATTTACTCAATTATTGGGGTAAATTTATTTGTGTGATCATGGGAGTACGATTTGATATCAATGGCCCTATTCCGGAACCACCTTTTTTACTGGTTTCTAATCATCTGAGTTACGCAGACGTTTTTGTTTTATTTTCTCAGCTCAGGTGTTTGTTCGTAGCAAAGAGTGATGTAAAACACTGGCCGCTAATCGGCTTTATAGTTAAAACCTGTGGAATTTTATTCATAGACCGACAGAGAAAAAGGGATATAACCAGGGTCAATAATAATATATCAGAGAACATAAATGGGAATCAGGGCATTATCATTTTTCCGGAAGGCACAACCAGTCCCGGAATGGAAGTACTTAGATTCAGAGCTCCACTTTTAGAATACCCGGCAAGTACAGGATTTCCGGTCTCTTACGTTGCCCTCTCATATGAGACACTTGAGAGTGATGAACCTGCCTATAAATCGGTTTGCTGGTGGGATGACACACCATTTTTTGTCCATTTTTTCAATTTACTTAAGCTCCGTTCTATTACCTGTAAGATGAATTTCGGATATGAGAGTGTTATTGATAACGATCGAAAAGCGTTGACTTCAAAGCTACATGAAGCCGTTTCTAATGAACTTGAGCAAACTATTCATCCTGAAAAATTTATAAAAGAACATGGGGAATTTGAACCCCTTAAAATTTAGACTAGTGAAAATACCTGTATTTATTTCTTCAATATTATTGATGGTATCATTAGTCGGAACATCTAAAGTTTGTGCGCAGCAGATTCCGTTAAACGATACTTTGGAATCTCAGTCAGTTCCTGAAGATAGCCTGGAAAAACTACTTCCATATCTGAATGAGGTGAAGGGGGATAATGAACAAGATGTAAGTACTATGTATGTACTCGCCATTGCAGTGTCATCATTGATCAGCGAAGACCTGGCAGCTATTGGAGCAGGATTACTGGCTGTCAACGGTATAATACCTTTCTGGTATGCCGCTTTAGGAGCAATATTAGGAATTTTATTTGGGGACTACAGTCTTTACTTCGCCGGGCGATACCTTGGAAAACAAATCCTTCGCAAAGCTCCGATCCGATGGTTCTTAAAAGAAGAAAGTATTGAAAGGTCCGAGATCTGGTTCGAAAAGAAAGGTCCATTTATCCTTTTTTTGAGCCGGTTCATTCCAGGCAGTCGATTACCTGTTTATCTAACGGCCGGAATATTAGGAACCGGTTTTTGGAAATTCAGCCTGTATTTTGGATTAACTGTTCTGATTTGGACACCCATGTTTGTCTGGTTGTCTATGCTGGCGGGTCAGGAAATATTATATTTATATGAGACCTATGATCAATACGCGATCCCGGCTATTTTACTGATCATAATCCTGTTTATTGGTTTCTATAAGATATTGCCACTCCTCCTTACTTATTCAGGCAGACGACTACTTTGGAAAAAGATCAGATCATACTTCAGTAAATAAAATTAGGCAAAAAAAAAGTCCGAACAATAAATGCCCGGACTCATTTCCTGGATGTCCTGAAATATCAAATTGAATTGATGATCTCATTCAGTGTTTGACTTGGCCTCATTCTGTCAAAGACCATAGCCCTGTCCGGCCAGTAATAGCCGTCTATATTCTCAGAATTTCCCTGAGCATCGATCAATTCCTGATTGATCTGATCCTCATTGGATTTCAGTTTTTCTGCGACAGTTTTGAAGGTATCTGCCAGCTCAGGATCCTTGGTCTGATTGGCCAATGCTTCAGCCCAGTACATCGCTAAGTAGAAGTGACTTCCACGATTATCGTGCTCATTCACTTTTCGGGAGGGCGACTTGTCATTTTGCAAATACAAAGTGTTTGCTTCATCCAAAGTTTCAGACAAAATAAGAGCGCGGTTATTATCAAACGTTTTGCCTAAATGTTCAAGTGATACAGCCAGGGCAAGAAATTCACCCAGTGAATCCCAACGTAGGTGACCTTCATCGAGGAATTGCTGAATATGCTTAGGAGCGGACCCTCCGGCTCCGGTTTCAAAAAGTCCACCTCCATTCATAAGTGGTACAATGGAGAGCATCTTTGCACTGGTTCCCAATTCAAGGATAGGGAAGAGGTCAGTCAGATAATCACGCAATACATTACCGGTGACCGAAATAGTGTCTTTTCCATCCTTGGTTCTTTCCAGGGTATAGCGCATAGCTTTAACGGGAGACATGATCTGAATATCGAGGCCATCCGTATCAAACTCAGGTAGGTACTGATTTACTTTTTTGATAAGTTCTGCATCGTGTGCTCGTTCTTCATCCAGCCAGAAGATAGCAGGAACGCCGGTTTCACGGGCTCTTCGAACTGCAAGCCCCACCCAATCCTTGATTGGTTCGTCTTTGGTTTGGCACATTCTCCAAATGTCACCCTCAGAAACTTCATGTTCAAGCAGCGTCTCGTTGTTTTTGTTTATCACACGAACTTTGCCATTTCCAGGAATCTCAAATGTTTTATCGTGAGAGCCGTATTCTTCTGCTTTTTTAGCCATTAAACCCACATTAGGAACGCTGCCCATGGTGGTGGGATCAAAAGCTCCATGCTCTTTACAAAAATCGATCACTTCCTGATAAATTCCGGCATAACTGCTTTCAGGAATAACAGCCTTGGTATCTTGTGTTTCATCATTTTTATTCCACATTTGGCCCGAGGTTCTGATCATAGCCGGCATAGAAGCATCAATGATGACATCACTTGGTACGTGCAGGTTGGTGATTCCCTTATGGGAATTTACCATCGCAAGGTCAGGGCCGTTCTCGTAGCATTTCTGGATATCTGCCTTAATCTCAGCCTGTTTATCATCGTCTAATTCCTGAATTTTGGCTTCCAGATCTCCAAATCCATTATTTGGATCAACACCTAATTCTTTCAAAGTGTCTCCATGCTTGTCAAACACATCTTTAAAATATACTCTTACGGCATGGCCAAAAATGATCGGGTCAGAGACCTTCATCATAGTGGCTTTCATATGCAGAGAAAAGAGAACGTCTTTATCTTTTGCATCCTGAATCTGTTCTTCCAAAAATCGGATCAACGCATCTTTACTGAGATTTGCTGCATCTATGACCTCTCCGGTCAAAAGAGGAGTACTTTCCTTGAGTACCTGTGTGTTACCATTTGCATCTATGAACTCGATCTTTACATCATCTTCATCGCTAAGGGTAACTGATCGTTCGGAGTGAGCAAAGTCATTATCGCTCATTGTGGCCACGTGGGTTTTGGAGTCTGAACTCCATTCTCCCATAGAATGAGGATTCTTTTTTGCATATTCTTTAACCGGTTTAGGAGCTCTGCGGTCCGAGTTTCCTTCCCTAAGAACCGGGTT
>JAASTO010000120.1 GCA_021767245.1 Balneolaceae bacterium | reverse complement strand
TAAACCGCTATTTTGAAGTCTGACTTCGAATTAGCGGTTTTTTTATTTTGGGGAGGTGAATGAAGAGGAGGACATGCTTCATTTTTTTCTTTTGGGGATTCTGATCTTTGATAAAGCAAAAAAGTGCTTGATCAGATTCACTCACTTCAAAGAAGGCACTCTCAGGTAGTGTTTCCCCACCTAACTCATACTTGCATTACCAATACCTTTTTTGGCTTCATGACGGTTGAAGGTGAGCTTGAAGAAGGCGCCTTGCCGGTCTTCACGGTTTTTGTACACGTGGGTACCGTTGATCTGATCTGTCAGGACCTGAATGAGGTGAGTACCCAACGATCCGGATTCTTCGACATGCGTTTCGGGAAAACCGGAGCCATCATCTTTGATCTCTATGGTAATGTTATCATCCACTTCTGTGAGGTTGAACTGAATATTACCTTCTTTACCATCCTTAAATGCATGCTTATAGGCATTTGTTAACACTTCGTTTACAATGAGTGAGGCAGGAATGGCCTGGTTGATATTCAACTTGATTGGGGCACAGTCAATATTCAGGTTTATCTCTGAACCGGTCTGAAGGGTTTGTGAGATATTTTCAGCCAGTTTCTTTAGGGTATCTGAGAATTCAAGTTGTGAAAAACTGTTAGATTGGTAGAGTAATTCATGAACAGTGGCCATGGTTTTTATGCGGACCACACTGTCGTAGATTTTGTTTTGAAGGTCTTCGTTGTCAGATTCAAAGGCTTGTAGCTGCATCATCCCGGAGACCACGGCCAGGTTATTTTTCACCCGGTGGTGAATTTCTGCAAGCAGGGTTTCTTTTTCGCTGAGGGAGGCTTTAATGGCTTCCTCATTTTGCTTTTGTTCTGAGATATCCCTGCCAATGGCCACCCAATGCGTATATTCGCCTTTTTTATTTTGAACCGGAACCATTGAGGTGTTGATCCAGAACTTCTCCCCGTTTTTCTTGTAATTGATGAATTCTACCTCAACTGGCTGGAAGATATCCATGGATTTACGCAACCTGGCACGAATACGGTCATCGGTCTCAGGTCCGTTCAGGAAGTGCAGGGTTTCGCCAATAACCTCTTCCTGGGCATAACCTGTTAGTTCTGTAAAGGCCTTATTCACAAATATGATCTCTCTGCCATATTTGCCAATTTCTGCATTCAGGATCACCACCGACTCAGATGTGTTTGTAATAACCGACTCAAGCAGTTTTAACCGTTCTTCTTCCTTTCGGGTTTGTGTCACATCCTGCATGGCACCGATCATACGAACGGGGCTGCCATTATCATCCTTGATCACAAATGCCCGATCAAGAACGTATTTATAGGAACCATCTGCCGCTTTGAACCGGTATTCCATTTGAAATCGGTCGGCACTATTTTTCAACACGTTCGATAATGCATCATCCACTATATGAATATCATCGGGATGGATCTTATCGCGCCACCAGGTGCCAACCTGTTCCACTTCTTTTTTGCTGTACCCAAACATGTTGTGAATGTTACTGTTGTACAGCATCCGGTCCGTTTTGATATCCAAATCCCAGATGGTATCGCTTGTGGCCTTGTTTACAATATCATACCGTTCCAGGCTGACTTGCAGTTCTTTTTCTTTTTTGATCTTCTCGGTCACATCCCGTTCAATGGCGATGAAGTGGGTGCATTCACCGGCATCATTGAAGATAGGATCAATACTCATATTCAGCCAGTAAGCCTCGCCATCTTTGGTGTAATTTAGGATGGTTCTTTCGATCGATTCCTCATTATGGATAGCCTTCGAAATTTCCTCTACGGTGGCAGGATCCGTATCAGGGCCTTGAAGAAAATCACCGGGTTTTTTACCAATAACTTCACTGAATTTATATCCGGTCAGTTCAATAAAAGCATAGTTGACCCATGTGATCAATCCTTCGCAGTCGGTAATGATGACTGAATCCGTTGTTTTAGCTGCAACCAGTGAAAGTTCCCTGAGTTTCTCCTCTCTTTTGATCTGTTGGGTCACGTTACGAGAATTGGCCACATATCCTGCAACGGCCGGTTCGTCCAGCATATCGGTGATGATGGTCTCAACCCAAAAGTAGTTACCGCTATGATCTTGTAAGCGATATGGCTCCAATACAATGCGTTTTTCATAGGCAAGTTGATCCAGCATGTGGCTGATCCGGTCACGGTCTTCAGGGTGCACCAGGTCAATAGCCTTCATGCCCATATACTCATTGAAGTCGTTGCCAACAGAAGGGCTCACGTATTTGAATCTAAGCGATTCATCCAGAATTCCGATCAGGTCAGCGCCTTCCTGAACCAGGGCTTTGAAGCGTTTTTCACTGTTCAGGAGTTCTTTTTCGGCTCGTTCCTTTTCCTCACTGTCAAACAATATGCGCATTATTTGTGAGGCTCTCTCAATGGTATTCAGTTCAAATTTCGTTGGAAGCGAGGGTGTTTCATGATAGACTGCAAAGGTGGCAAAAACATCACCGGTAGCATCAAAGATCGGTTGCGACCAGCAGGCTCCAAAATGATAGGTTTCCCCGAGGTGTTTGAAATCTTCCCATAAGGTATCTTCGAAAACATTTGAAACCACCACCTGTTCTTTTCGATAGGCAGCGGTACCACAAGAACCCGCTTTTTCACCAATGGTTAATCCTTCCAGTTCGGCCTGGTATTCCTTTGGCATAGAAGGAGAACAGAAATTCGAAAGTTTTCGGTCTTTAACAAGCATTATGGACGTCTTGATATCAGAATGCAACTGTTCAATACCAAGTAAAAACTCTTCGGCAATTTGCTTGGTTGAACCGGAGCGAAGCGTATTTTTTTCCAGTATATCTCGTTCCAGTCTCTGAAGTTCGTTATAATACTTTTGCTCGGTTACATCCGTGGCCGTCAGTAATATGCCGTTGATGATCTCATCATCGGTCAGGTTTGTGGCTGAACATTGCAGCCAGTCCCAGGTGCCATTTTTATTTCTGAACCGAAACGGCGGTACTTCCAGTTGTTTATGATTTCGGATTTGCTCGAGGTCTTCTTTAACCGTCTCCAAATCCACTGGATTAATGAAATCTCGAATATTCTTTCCAATGAGTTCGTCGGCTTTCCACCCAACGACCTTGTACACATTATGACTGACGAATTCGTAGTTTCCGTCCTCGTCTATGATCTGAATCAGGTCTCCGCCTTCTTCCACCATAGACTTGAACTTGTATTCATTTACTTTAAGCTTCTTGGTGGTGTTGCGCAGCTTAATGGCGTTCGCTATGTTAGAACCGATGGTTTGAAGATATTGTACTTCTTCATCGCTCCATATTCGTTCATTATTACAATCATCAAACCCGATAAATCCATAAAGCCTGCCATCCACAAAAATGGGAAAGTGAAGAATGGATACAATACCCTGTGAAGAAAGGATCTCTTTGAAACGGGATTCCGGTATATCCTTTACCAGCATCTGGAATACTTTTTTTTCGTTTAAAACCGAAAAAATCAGAGGGTTTTCCTTCAGTCTAATATTTTGCAGTTCCGGATTATCCAATTCAGTACTGATGCCGTCAGCCGTCCACTCAATTTTCTGGCTGGAAAGCAAGTCTCCGGTTTCAGGATCCTCATGGTTTTCAAAATAATAGACCCGGTCCACATCGGCGGCTTCACCAATGATGCCAAGTGTGGTATTTAAGGCTTTTAACCAATCTTCGTACCTGATCAATGCACCGGTTACGCGGGCGTTGGCAGCAAGAAGCTTACTTTTTTGTTTAATAGCTTTTTCAGCTTCGATCTTGTGAGTGATGTCTTCTGCCAAAGCCATTCGTATGGGTTTTCCATCCAGAACGATCTCGCTGGTGCTGATCTCAGCATCAAATATTTCCCCGTTCTTGCGCTGGTGGACCACATGAGAGAGGTAAAATTGTGAGTCGCTGTTATTGATCTTTTCGATTTCAGATTCAAAATGCTCTATGGTTTCCTTCGGACGAATATCCACCAGGTTCAGCTGCACAAATTCTTCTTTAGAATATCCGTACTGATTGATGGCTGCTTCATTAACATCTACGATATCCCTTGTGGTTACATCAATAAGGAACATAGGCTGAGGGGAGAGATTGAAGATCTCCCGGTATTTGGTTTCAGAGCTCTTGAGTGACTGCCTGATCCGGTTGCGCTCCATACTGTAGGTGATCACCTTATTGAGGAAATAGGGGGTAATCTCATCTTTCAATACATAATCAGCCACACCCATGCTGAGGGTCTTCAGACCAAATTCCTGATTTTCATACCCGGTAAGTACGATCACCGGTATGCCACCGGCCAGTTCAACTACTTTTTTTACAAGTGCTTCGCCACTCATATCGGGGAGGGACAGATCCAACAGTATAGAATGATAATCCTGATTGGTTTCCAGGAGGGTTTTGGATTCGTCAAAAGTTTCGGCATGGTCGATGTTGACCGAATTCCATATCTCGGAGAGATACTCCTCTATGAGTACAAAGTCTCCCGGATTATCTTCTATGATCAGTAGTTTTAGATCTTGCCCCATAGCGGTAAGGTAATCAGAAATTAGTTGGTTTTAGGTGGTAACTGCACGATAGAGATCCAGAAATCCTCGATCGTACTAATGACGTCAATGAAACTGTTGATATCTACCGGTTTGGTGATATAGCAGTTGGAATGATTTTTATAGGACTTGATGATATCCACATCGTCTGAGGATGTGGTGAGCATAATAACGGGAATATGCTTCAGGTTCTCATGATTTTTGATGTGCTGAAGCACTTTATGTCCGTTCATTTTAGGGAGATTGATGTCTAATAACACAAGATCGGGCTCAACAGCATCCTCATACCCCTCACTCTTTTCAAGATACTGTATGGCTTCCCAGCCATCCCTTACCACAGAAACTGAATTTTTGATCCGTCCTTCATCCAGGGCTTCCCGGGTTAAGACGATATCGCCTTCGTTATCTTCTACTAACAGTATGTGAATCTCTTTCGGCTTCATGGTTTGTTGGTTTAGTTAGGGTTACTGATGTTCATCCTATGTGGCCATCACTTTTTTAAAGTGAAAAAAAAGCTACTTCCCACGTCAACTTCAGATTCAACCCAAAGTTTCCCGCCGTGCCGGTCTATGATCTTCTTAGTGATCGCCAGACCAATACCGGTTCCCGGATATTCACTGCCGGAGTGCAGGCGCCGGAAAATTTCAAATATTTCATTCAGGTTTTCTTCGGGGATACCGATCCCGTTATCACGAATCTCAAACTGCCAGTGCGTTTGCTTATCGAAACAGTTAACGTGAATAACAGGCTTTCCGTCAGGTTTATGAAATTTTATCCCATTGCTGATCAAATTTTGAAAAACCCTGATTATTTCCTGTCTGAAAACCGATACTTCCGGCAGTGTATGGTCAATATGAATTTCCGCCTCATGCTGGGTGATCAATGCCCCCAGGTTTTGCTCAACATCCTCTAAAACAGAATTAAAATCAACAGGTACTTTCTCAGTTCCCGAGCGCCCTACGCGCGAATAATCCAGCAGGTCGTCGATCAGTAATTGCATGCGATCGGCACCATCCACGGCAAAATGAATATACTGATTCGCTTTCTCATCGAGCTTTTTACCATATTTTTTCTGAAGTAAACCCATGAAGCTTTTTACCATTCTGAGGGGTTCCTTCAGGTCGTGTGAAATAGAATAAGCAAATTGCTCCAGTTCCTGATTCTTTTCGTTGAGTTTATCTACCGTTTGACTTAACTGAGCTTCTTCCAGTTCCAGGTCTGTTCTTAAATTATTCTCGCGGATGATGGCAGTCTGAAGCCCGTCAAACAGGATAGGGATGATGTACACGGATACTGCACTCAAAAAGATGAGATTAGAGGATACGGCGATCCATGTATCCACTCCGTAGCCATGAATTACTTCAAAATTTCCGTAATCATAGTAGATCAGGATCCCGATAATGGCACAGATCAGGGTATTCAACCCGACGGCAATGTAGCCATATACTTTACCAAGACTCAGTACCACAAAAACAGTAATAGCCAGCAGATACAGTAAACCCGGGCCAAAGGAACCAAGATAAAACAGCAAAACCGTGGAGGTCAGATATAGAGCCCCGTTAAACAGGATCTTACGGGTTTTAACCTCCCAGCCTGAATAAAAGGCCACGGATAACACAATAGTGATCGTCACGATATCTGATACAAACAATCCGGCTAAATCCTCTATGTACACCATATATAACCCGGGAATGATGGTGATAAGACTAATTGGGATCAGATAGATCACCGAGGCTGCAAACAGCTTATTTTGCCAGTAAACCAGTGAGGTATTGGCAACCAGGTCGTCCGTACAGTTCTCCGTGACCTTATGCTTATACCAAATCCATATTTTTTTC
Source organism: Balneolaceae bacterium (assembly GCA_021767245.1). Lineage (GTDB taxonomy): Bacteria > Bacteroidota > Rhodothermia > Balneolales > Balneolaceae > Gracilimonas. The sequence continues at coordinate 1,529 of JAASTO010000120.1, read as the reverse complement.
AGGGTTATCATTTAGATGTCCGTTGTGCCAAATATTGTGGGGTGTTTATGTTATGGTTCTATATTGTTCTAAATTGTCTCTTCTTTTGAAAGGGTGAAATAGAATGAGCTGCCTTTGCCTTCCTCCGATTCCAGCCAGATCTTGCCTCCGTGTCGTTCCACGATCTTCTTCGTGATAGCCAGGCCAATGCCTGTTCCGGAGTATTCATCCCGGGTGTGTAATCGCTGAAAGATCTGAAAGATACCATCCTGAAATTCCTTGCGGATGCCGATCCCATTGTCACTTACTTTGAATTCCCAGTGGGTATCCGTTTCTATATATGTGATCTCGATTTTCGGGGAGGCATCCTCTTTGTGATATTTCAATCCGTTGTTTATCAGGTTTTGAAACACCTGTTTAATCGGTCCGGGATTGGCGTAAACCACCGGCAGAGATTCTGTGATGATCTCACCCCCGGTTTCTTCAATATGATTGCGCTCCAGCGTCTTAACTTCATCCAGGATCACATTCAGATCCACGGATTCCCGCTGTTTTTTATCCTGATTCAACCTTGAGTAATTAAGCAGGTCCAGAATGATCTGCCGCATGCGCTGCGCACCATCCACCGCAAAATGGATATATTTTTTGGCTCTTTCATCCAGGTCGTCACTGTATTTCTTGTCAAGCTGAGTGAGAAAGCTGGTGACCATTCTGAGGGGTTCCTGAAGGTCGTGGGAAGCCACGTAAGCAAATTGTTCGAGTTCAGCATTGGAAGCCGCTAATTCCTGAGCATGTAGTTCAAGATCCCGGTTTAATTTCTCCAGGGCTTTTCTGGCTTTCTTCCGCTCGGTGATGTCCTGAACGGTGCCTTCAAAGAGTATCGCTTGCCCTTTTTTATTATGGATGATCTTACCGATCTCATGAACCCACTTAACGGTGCCGTCCGGCAGAATGATCCGGTGTTCGATGTCCAGTGCTTCTTTACCTGAAATAGCGGCTGATTGGTGTGTGTCAAAGTCATCCAGGTCATCGGGGTGGACGGTATCCCGGAAGTCTTGATAGGCGAGTGGTTCCTGGGTAGGATCCAAACCCCAAATTCTGAAAACCTCATCTGACCAGTACAGATCACGGGATTTCAGATTCAGTTCCCAGTAGCCAAGTGAAGCAATTTCCTGAGCCGTTTTAAGCTTTTTGTTGGTTTCAATGATCTGTTGTTCGACGATCTTTCTATCCGTGACATCACGCCCAAAGGTGAAGACAAAATTATCCTCTCCAAATACTTCAGAGGACCGCCACGAGATATATCGAACATCCCCTGATCTGGTGATCCATCGGTTGATGTAATTGTCAGCCTGGCGTTCACCGCTTACCGTTTCCTCATATTCTTTCTTCGTGTCTTTCAGATCCTCAGGGTGGATGAAGGTTTGGAAATTTTGTGAAGTGAGTTCTTCTTCGGTGTATCCCATCAGTTCACAAAAACCGGGATTTACTTTTATGAACCGGTTGTTTGAAGTTGCGATGGCCAGGATATCTGGTGAACTTTTAAACAG
>JAASTO010000119.1 GCA_021767245.1 Balneolaceae bacterium | reverse complement strand
TCATTGTTTGGATCAAGGTCTGCATTCCCGGATCGGTCTGAGGTAAAGATGATATGCTTACCATCGGGGGCCCATGAGGCAGAACCATGGTCGTAATCACCCTGAGTAAGTTGCCGGGGTGAACCGCCATCTGCAGAGATCACAAAAATATGATTGTGGCCTTTTTCTACATATCCGCCACCATCTCTTCGGTAAACAACGTCATCGATCACCTGTGCTGATTTTTCCCACTGAGCTCCCTCTGGTGGTGAAGGCAGGTCAGCAATACGCTGTGAAGAGGAAGCAGGCACAAATTTTGAGAACAGGATCTGACTGCCATCGGGTGACCACCTCAGATTACCGGGACTTTCGGTCAGGTTGGTTAGGGAAGCCGAAACGCCCGTATCCATCCATCGTACAAAGATCTGATTCGACCCTTCTTCACTGGAAGTATATGCGATCCGGTCGCCGCTTGGTGACCAGGTTACATTACCATATCCTGATTTACCGGAGGTAAGGGGTCTGTGATCTTCCCCGTTGAACCCGATCATCCAGAGATTGACCATTCTGCGGTCGGTCATAACATCAAACTGATGCCTCTGGTAGATAATAGTATTTCCATCCGGAGAGATCTCAGGATTGGCGACCATTTGCAGATCGAAGATGTCCATGTAGTCGAAGTGAGAGTCCGGAACTTGAGCCTGCAGGTAACTAAAACCTGTTAACAGTATCACTGAAAGAGTAAGAAAAAGAGGTCGTATTTTATTCATGAAGAGCTCATTTAATTAGATTTACGGTATGATAACTCCAATTCCTCAGTTCTGAAAGCGAAGAGAATGGAGTTTATTTAAAATGATGTGAAAAATCGTGCAGGAAGTTTACAGGTAGGTCTCGTCAGACTCTCCTTTAATGGGACCGACGATCTCTTTTGTGACCCATCCACCGTAAAAATTACCCGGCTGGGCTTTTACATGCTCACCATTCAGGTAACAGAATAGTTTAGAAGGGTAGAAGGCAAGATGGCTTTTGATCTTGCTGTATTCCTTATTTGGTTGAGGGTAACACCAGCCTGCTCTCTCAATGATCTTATCATCTACTACGACGTTCCATAAAATAGCTTCTCCTTTCCATTCGCAGCGGGTTACACCCTGAGATTTTTTTAAAAAGGTATTATTAATATCAGCTTTTGGGATGTAGATAGCCGGTGGATTACCTGTTTCTTTCACCTTCAGGGCGTTGGTACTTCGGGCAATGATTTTATTTTCAAATATCACCAAAACTTCCCGACTTTCAGGTTCAATGGACGGAGGTCTGGGGTAATCCCAAACTGATTCCTGTCCATCTTTTGGTTCCAATGCAAAATCAGGTCGCTTTTGGCCGTAATACTTCCACCCGGTCAGTGATTTCTCAGCCCCATTCTTCTTCATCTTCATTTACCCAAAGTAGATTTAGTGTTCATTTAATACCCATAACTAATCTTACCGTAATGTTACAATAAAAATATTACTCTATTGTAAATTTTCTTTACGTCTCAAAAACCAGAAAATACTGAACTAATTGAGCAGGTAGATGGAGAAATTCAGGATCGAGGCAAAGCTGACCCATAGCAGGTAAGGGACTAACAGCCAAGCTGCCAATGGCTTAAGTTCTCTGAAGCGAAGCATGGTCAAAATAATCATTCCCAATAGAAAAAGGATCTCTATAAAAGCTAAAAGAGGACTCTGGAATCCAAAAAACAAATAGGACCAGATACCATTGAGCATGAGTTGTATCCCAAATACAGAAAGCGCATGTTTGACATCCGTTCGGTTCATGCCTTTCTGCCAGATCATAGCAGCTGAAATACCCATCAGGATGTAAAGGGATGTCCACACGGGCCCGAATAACCAATTGGGAGGGTTAAATGAAGGTTTATTCAGAGAGGCATACCATCCGGGTATAGCATCGAGAGTAACGGTACTTGCGGCCAGTCCAACGAGGTTACAAATGACAATGGCAATTAGGATCTTAAGCCAATAGGGTAAGCGATCTGTATTCATGATGATCCAAAATAATATGAATGAATACAGTAAGGTACATATTTAATAAGAAAGCAGTAATAAAAATATGACTGAGATCAGTAGTAAAGAGACTTTTACTTTCTGTTTGATCTCATGATTCTCATGCTCTTGTTCGAGATATTCTTCTATAATCTGTTCACTTATCATAGCGATCGGTTCAGTGATTTTAATACAAGAGCCTCAAACAGAATGAATGTTACAAATTTGAGAGTAAAGACCGGCAGAAGTGCAATGATCTGAATGCTAAATCAACATTTTAATCATTAAGTATCACTTAATGATTTCAGGAATTTTAAAATTTTTTTGTAAGGAATTCCTCTGAACTAACTCTTACATTGCAAACAAATAACAAAAAAACAGGATACGACATGAGTTCACTTAACAAAGCAATGATAATAGGGAATCTGGGTCAGGACCCGGAGGTACGTTACACACAATCGAACACAGCCGTGGCTACACTCAATATTGCCACGAGTGAGAGATATAAAGACAGTAATGGGGAATATCAGGAAAATACGGAATGGCACCGCGTGGTTGCCTGGGGCAGAACCGCTGAAATCTGCCAGCAATACCTAACTAAGGGTTCAAAAGTATATATTGAAGGACCGATCCAAACCCGCCAGTGGGAAGACAAGGATGGTCAGAAACGCTATACCACCGAGATCAAAGCCCTGCGTATGGTGATGTTAGATAGCAGAGGCGAAGGCGGTGGAGCCCCTCAGGGTGGCAATAAACCACAAAACCAAAGTCAGGGTGGTGGTAAGCCCATGAACAGTAACGTTGAACTGGACAGTAACTTCGATGATATGGATGATGATCTTCCATTTTAGATCGTCCATTTGATCCTATAATTAAAGCGGTGTGGGGATTCCCTCATGCCGCTTTTTATTTGTAGCTACCGTATGCATAAAGTTTTATATTTTGATCGGATATTAATCTTAACCCAACCAACCATTTAAATCATTGGATTTACAAGAAGACCCGTTTAGTTTGGTTCAGGACTCCGTTCTTTCAGTACCCATCGATATGGCTATTCCCGGTATAGATCCTGTGGTAATGGGAATTCAGGTTTTCTTTCTTTTTCTGGGTTTGGCATTATCAGCTATTTTTTCAGGGTCAGAGGTTGCTCTGTTTTCCCTTTCTAATCGCATGGAAGAGCTGGATGTGAACGGTTCCTCCAAAGCTGACCGGCGAATCTTCAGAATGCTTGACAAACCACGACGTTTGCTGGCTACTATTTTGATCGGTAACACGTTTGCCAATATCATTGCCTCTGTTTTGGCGGCTGTGATCACCGGCGATATTGTGGAGGCATTTGGTCTTTCCGAGATTGTTGTGTTTACCGTTGAGGTATTGGTGCTGACCTTTATGATCCTCATTTTAAGTGAGATCACTCCAAAGATCATCGCAATCAACAATCCACTTAAGGTCTCACGAACCAACAGTACCTTTATATATGCCATTTTCATTTTACTGAAACCCTTTGCCAAGCTGATAGCCGACAGCACCATCAGTCTGGAGCGATACCTGCCGAAACCAGCCAGTAAGATGACCTCTGAGGATATCAGAACTATGGCTGAGGTCAGTGAACAGGAAGGCTCGATTCATGAAGACGAGCGGGAAATCATTGAAAATGTGATCGGATTTGGGGATATCATGGTACGGGAGATCATGACCTCGCGGGTCAATATAGTTTCCGTCTCTTTGAACGAAACCCTACAGGATGTGCTGTCGAAGATCAGAGAGAATGGACTTTCAAGAATGCCTCTCATCGATGGGGATCTCGATAATATTCAGGGAGTACTGTATGCCAAAGATGTGCTTCCTTACCTGAACTCTGAAGAAGAGGAACCCATTCTGAACTGGAAGACGATTTCGCGGAAGGCTCTATTCATACCGGCCACTAAAAAACTGGATGACCTGTTAAGGGATTTTCAGCAGGAAAAGACCCACATTGCCATTGTGGTTGATGAGTATGGAGGAACCGAGGGAATCGTTACCATGGATGATATTCTGGAGGAGATCGTTGGGGATATCACAGACGATTCAGGAGAAGAGGTCAAATTGTACACGCGTTTCAAGAGTGGGATTTACATTTTTGATGCCAAGATCGACCTGGATGACATGGAAGAAATATTGAAGTGCGATATCACGACCGATGAGGACGAATACGAAACCCTTGGCGGACTTATCTATCACCTTACCGAAAGCCTGCCAATGGTTGGAGAACGGATCAAATTCAAGAACATGGAACTGACGGTTCACTCCGTTAAAAATAACCGGATCAAAAAGGTACGCGTTAAGTTAGAAAACCCCGAAGAAGTAAATACAACCGCTGAATAATTGTATGACGGACACACCTGAAGTGAAAGAGCATTTCGATCTGAAAGAGCATAATACGATGGGGGTGAGTGCGAAGGCCCGGTATTTTGCGTCTGTGTCATCAGCGAATGAACTAAGACAGCTTTTGCTGGACTCGAATTACAAACTGTTACCCAAACTCATGTTGGGCGGTGGCAGCAATATCTTGTTTGCCAATGATTTTGAGGGACTGGTTATTCATCTGAATATCAAAGGCCGGGAGGTGGCCGGAGAAACCGACGATCATGTACATTGGAAACTTGGCAGTGGTGAAAACTGGCATCAGGTGGTACTGGGAGCTATTGAAAACGATTGGGCGGGGATCGAAAATCTGTCTCTCATTCCCGGATCGGTTGGGGCCGCTCCCATTCAGAATATCGGGGCCTATGGCGTAGAGCTGGAACAAGTGTTTCACTCGCTTGAAGCGTTGGACCTGAATACTGGGATCATCAAGGCTTTTGAACACAAGGAATGTAAGTTTGGATATCGGGACAGTGCGTTCAAGAATGACCTGAAAGGAAAGTATGTGATCACTTCCGTTACCTTAAAGCTGAATAAACACCCAAAGGTGAACACCAGTTACAGAGCTCTGTCTGATTATTTGAAAGAGCAGGGTATTGAGGAACCAACCATCAGGCAAGTAAGCAATGCGGTGATAGAGATCCGCCAAAGCAAACTGCCTGATCCAAAAGAGATCGGAAATACGGGGAGTTTTTTCAAGAATCCCGTGATCAGTGCGGAGGCGTTTGAGCGATTAAAGGACAAACATCCTGATGTGCCAAATTACCCTGATAATAAAGGGGTGAAGGTGCCGGCCGCATGGCTTATCGATCAGTGCGGCTGGAAAGGGGAACGAATTGGAGATGCCGGAGTACATAAAAAACAAGCCCTGGTGCTTGTGAATTACGGCAGTGCTACCGGGGCAGAGATCATCGAACTGGCAGAAAAGATCCGCCGTTCGGTTCACGATAAATTTGGAGTTGTTCTGACTCCGGAAGTAAATATTGTATAATTAGTTAGCTTAGCGTTAATTAGGTAAACGGTTACAGTAAAGATCGTAAGTACAAAAACAAAATAAGGGAAATTATGAGTCTCAAAAGGAAGCTGTTATCAGTTATAGTCATCGTGTCTTTAGGGTTTGGCGGATGTGTCACTCTTGAGCAAAATCCGGTTTCGGGAAATAAAAGAGCCTATGGATACAGCTGGGAGCAGGAGGTGCAGATCGGTAAAGAATCAGATGCTGAGATCATTGCTCAGTATGGTTTGTATGAGAATGAAGAACTTGCCAATTACGTATCGCAACTTGGGCAGGAACTTGTGGAAGTCAGCCACCTCCGAAGAGATGACACTCCGGAGAAATTCAAAAACACCCCGTTTACTTTCAGAGTGCTGAACAGTCCCGTTGTGAATGCATTCGCTTTACCCGGAGGCTATATATATGTGACCCGCGGATTACTTGGACACTTGAACAATGAAGCTCAGCTTGCCGTGGTACTGGGGCATGAGATCGGTCACGTAGCGGCACGCCATGCCTCCCAAAGAGCCATGCAGCAACAATTCGGACAGCTTGCCATTATTGGTGGAGCCGTTTTGGGAGAATCTTTTGGGTATGATGGGCAAAGTATTCTACAGCTCAGCAGCCAAACCGCCCAGCTTATGTTTCTGAAATATGGAAGGGATGACGAGCGGGAATCCGATGCGTTGGGTGTTGAGTATGCGGCTATGAGACATTATGAAGCTTCAGAAGGAGCCGATTTCTTTACCTCGCTGAAACGCATTTCAGAAACGCAGGGGGGTGGAATTCCAACGCTGTTATCCAGTCACCCCGATCCCGGTGAGAGAGAAAGTACGATCCCAAGACTAGCACAGGAATGGGAAAGTAAAGGGTATGAGCAGAATATCCTGGACAAAGAAGAATTCATGGAGATGATAGAGGGTATTGTGTACGGAAATAACCCGAGGGAAGGATTTGAACGGGATGGTATGTTCTATCATCCCGATCTCGAATTCCAGTTTCCGGTACCGAACGGCTTTCAGTTGATCAATCAAACCACAGCTGTGATCATGGTGAATGAGGCGCAGGATGCCATTATTCAGTTTACCATCGATAATCAGAATGAAACCCCTGAATCGTCTGTACGAACCTTCTTGGCACAGGAAGGCATCACCGTGATTGATCAGCAGTCATTTTCTGCCAATTCAATGAATGGGTATCAGGGCATTGCCTCGGCACAGTCTCAGGATGGAACCGAATTGAAGTTAAAACTCACAGCGGTTGGATATGGTGGCAATATCTACAGGTTTTTGAGTTACACCACGAGTGCGCAATTTGATACATACAGGGATCGTTTCACAACGGTAGAGAACGGATTCAGCCAGCTGTATGATAATGCGATCTTAGGCATTCAACCGGTGAAATTGAAATTGATCACCACATCGAGAACGGCTCCATTCAGCTCATTTTTGCCAAATGAACTTCCCATGGATATTAAGCCTCTTGATGTTGCCATCATCAATCAGGTGGATCTGGATCAAATCATACAAGCCGGAACCATGCTCAAGATCCCGGTTCAGTAAAAGAGGTAAAAGTACCACAAATACGGGCTTAATCTGTTCATTTAAAATCCTATCTTTGGGCGAACTTTTAATCATCCAAAGTAAGATTACATGATCTCCCGATATTCCCGCAAAGAAATGTCCGACCTGTGGACCGTTGAAGCTCAATTTCAAGCCTGGCTGGACGTAGAACTCGCCGCCTGCTGGGCCTGGGCCAGGCTCGGTAAGATCCCCATGGAAGATGTGGACAAACTCTACGAAAATGCGGGTTTTGATGTAGACCGGATCAAAGAGATCGAAGCCAAGACTCGCCATGATGTGGTAGCCTTCACAAGAGCCGTTTCCGAAACGCTGGGGGATGAAAAGAAATGGGTGCACTATGGACTCACCTCCACCGATGTGGTGGATACCGCCTGGGGCGTGCGGCTCAAGAAGGCCAATGCCATCCTGCTTGAAGGACTTGAACGCATTGTGGATGTACTTGCAGAAAAAGCCAAAGCACATAAATACACGGTGATGATGGGGCGCACCCATGGTATTCACGCCGAGCCAACCACTTTTGGATTGAAATGTGCGCTTTGGTATGCGGAAATGAACCGCAACCTGGAGCGTTTCAAAAAAGCCGCGGCTGATGTGGAATTCGGTAAGCTGTCCGGATCGGTAGGTACCTTTGCTAATATCCCGCCGGAAGTGGAAGAATATACCTGCGAGAAATTAGGACTGAGTCCGGCGCCCATATCCACCCAGACCCTCCAGCGCGACCGCCATGCCTATTATCTTTCCACGCTGGCGCTCATCGGCTCCACCATGGAAAAGATGGCTGTGGAAGTCCGCCACCTGCAGCGCAGTGAACTGAGGGAAGCCGAGGAAGCCTTCCGTAAAGGACAGAAGGGATCTTCATCCATGCCGCATAAACGTAATCCGGTAAGCTCTGAGAATATCACAGGCTGCGCCCGGGTGTTACGAGGCTATATGGTGACGGCTTACGAGAATATCCCGCTTTGGCATGAACGCGACATCTCACACTCCTCAGCAGAACGGATCAT
>JAASTO010000118.1 GCA_021767245.1 Balneolaceae bacterium | reverse complement strand
GAATTATATTTATAAATATTTTTATTGTTAATTTTGACAATAATTATATCAATTACAACTATATTTTTGTTGATATATATTTGTCAAATTATATTCTATTTAAGATTCAGAAAACTCAAGACCTACCGATCATAGATCAAGCCTGATACCTGCCTTGAAGTTAACCCCGGGTGTATTGAACCCATATACTTCCTGATATGAAGCATCCAATAAGTTGTTAAGGGAAGCGAATACGCTTGCATTGAATTCCGGTAACTCATAATTCATGGAAATATTCAACATCACATAACTTTCGAGCTCTACGGTTTCATTTTGAAAGGTTGACATATTGAAGTACAGATCTTCCCGTTCTCCAATAAATTTTCCATGCAGGTCCACCATTAGATCTGTCCCGATGTTTTGCTGGATGCCCCAGCCAAAACTGTGATCAGGACGACGGATCAGATTGTCAAATTCTTCCCCTTCCTGTGTGATCGCTCCATCCAGGTAATTGTAGTACAGGTTGACCCTCGTATCCGGCCAGGTGTAGGAACCCGTCACTTCCAACCCGGAATCATTTTGCTCATTTACGTTGACATACCCAACAGAACTATCGTAAGAAATGAGCTGCTCCACCGATCGTATAAAATAATTCACACCGGCACTTAATCCACTTGTGGAAGACCTGTATTCCAGTCCGGCATCAAAGGTCAGGCTGGTTTGTGGCTCAAGGTCGGGATTTGAACCGAATGGGCCGAATAGTTCATTCAAAGTAGGTGCCTTAAAACCTGAGCTGAGGGAAGTCAATACTTTGAATTCTTCCGTCAGGTTATAGACCGGAGACAGATTAAAGCTCCAGTTCGATCCGTATTCGGAATGCTTGTTGAGCCTTAATCCCAGCTCAGTATTCAAACCAAATCCGGTTCCAAGATACAGTGTGGCATAGGGACTGATGATCGAACTTCCTTCATCAATTCCATCCAGTTTAAAAGCCAGGTCCTGATAGTTAAACCCGGCAAGAAACCTCACTTGATCAGTGAATGAATACACACCATACACATCATTATTCCAAAGAGTGGCTTGAGGGTTGAACACACCAAAATCATCCGTAAATTTGCGTTCGGTATCCGTGATGGTACCGGCTCCCTTTAACTCAAATTGATCTGTTTGGTACCTGAAACGCATTCCTGTGTTCACAAGATCGGCTTCATAGGTATTCTCTGCGTCAGCAAATGCTCCTGCGTCGTAATCTCCCGTATAATTCGAATAATTCAGGAATGGGATTAAAGTGAAGCCTTCGGTCAGATCTATGTTAAGCTCTGCTGAACCCACATATCGTTCGTAACCGTCTTTCAGAAAATCCTCTCCTTCTGCTTCAGATATCCCCTTTGTAAAAGAACGGGAGAAGTTGACGTTATAGGAAGCCACTTTGCCCGAGCCATTGAGGCCCAGCGAGAGTTCATTGGTTTGATAGGAGCCGATCGCCATTTTTGCATTGGCATTCAGCAGACCATTTTCCGGTTTTTTGGTAATGATATTGATCACTCCGGCTATGGCATCAGAACCGTACAGGGTACTCATACTTCCCTTTACGATCTCAATGCGTTCCACATTTTCAAGTGACAATAACCTGAGGTCAAAAGCGCCTCCTTCACTCGATGGGTCTGTTACCGGAAAACCATCGATGAGTATCAGGGTATATTGAGTCGCGGCTCCCCGCAAATACACAGATTTATCCTTTCCCGGACTTGATCCCGCTCCATTGATCATGATACCGGTTTGTCTGTTCAACAATTCCGAAACTGAAAGACCGGGAGCTTTCTGGATTTCCGCCTGGGTGATAGTCGTTACCGGTTTGGTGGTTTCTCTTTCTGAGGTTTGCGTTTTGGAAGCTGTGATCACCACTTCACCGAGATCAAGTGTGTCTGCAACTTGTGCGTTTATGGTTTGTGATACCGCCAATAGTATTAATATCGTAGTAAGTAGGTACTTCATGGATATGAAATGTTAGTTTTAATTAGGGTTTGGCGGGTAAATAGTTTCAGATCTCAAATGGTCGAAGTTATTCCTGGCATTAACAGCCGGGTACTACGATCCTATCTTGTTGAGATAAATGAAACATAAAACTGAATACGGCACGTCTTTTTACCCGAAAGAAGTGCTATGATTTAATGACGGCAGGTCTCCTGGCTTTCCGTTGGCAGCGCCTTCCCGTCCCGACAGGTTGTGTCAAAGACAGTGGCAAAGGTGAGGCTGCAGGTGATCTGATGATCCTTGATCATCAAACTCGGATTACAGTTGCGGGAACAGCTCTCGTTTTTCACGAGATTCCCTTTTAACTCAGAACAGATCTGAGACCGATCATTAAGTTGGCACTAAAGTAGGCAACCCTGTAAAAAATTCAAATCCTAAATTTGTTTACTTTTAACCACTACAAAGAATTACATAAAATCCATTGACTTACTGCTCTATTCTGCCAATAATCCTATCTGTAGAATTCAGTTACCCCTTTTCATTACATATCATCTCTCCATCATGAAAAAACTCAATAAAATCATGCTCTTCACAGGTGGCATTTTGATCGGCTTCCTGTTTGCCTTCACTTTTATACAAGATAAAAACGCGCCCATTACATCAGAGATGATCAAGAACGCCGCGTCTGTTATTGGAATGGAGTTCACCGATGCCGAACGTGATACCATGATCGATGCCCTCGCTGATACCCGGAATGACCTTCAGTCTATTCGGGATATGAAATTAAATAACAGTGTCCCTCCTGCCTTGAATTTCAATCCGATCCCAGTCGGCAAACGCTTTGATTTTCAACAAAGAGCTCAGAAATGGGATCTGGAGCAAGAAGTTGAGCTTCCTGATGACCGCAGCGACCTTGCTTTTTATACGGTTGAACAACTGGCATCCCTCATTAAAGACAGAAAGATCACCTCAGTTGAATTGACAAAGTTCTTCCTTGAGCGTATTGAAACGTATGATGAAAAACTCGAAGCGATCATTACGGTTACGCGCGAACGGGCCCTTGAACAAGCTCAACAAATGGATGTGGAACTGGAGCAGGGTATTTACCGCGGACCTTTGCATGGCATTCCATACGGTGCCAAAGACCTGTTGGCTGTAGAAGGCTACAAAACTACCTGGGGAGCGGCTCCCTTTAAGGATCAGCAGATCAACGAAACGGCAACTGTGATCCAGAAACTGGATCAGGCCGGAGCCGTACTGATCGCAAAAACCACACTCGGGGCTCTCGCATACGGTGATATTTGGTTTGGTGGGCGTACCAACAATCCATGGAATTTAGAGCAGGGTTCCAGTGGTTCTTCAGCCGGATCAGCAGCCGGCACTGCAGCAGGATTATTCCCATTCGCTATTGGAACAGAAACTCTCGGATCCATTGTGTCCCCTTCAACCAGAAACGGAACTACCGGACTTAGACCCACTTATGGTCGGGTGAGCCGAACCGGAGCCATGGCCTTGAGCTGGAGTATGGATAAGATCGGCCCCATAACCCGCAGTGTTGAAGATGCTGCCTTGGTTTTCAACGCCATCTACGGCCCTGACGGTAAGGACCAAACCATTGTTGATCTGCCCTTCAATTTTGATGCTACAACTGATATTTCCAAGCTTCGGATCGGGTATTTAAAATCTGCATTTGAACAGGATTACTGGAACAAAGGCAGGGACAGTCTGGTTCTCGAAACTATGAAAGATCTGGGAGTTGAACTGATCCCCATTGAACTTCCGGATTATGAGGTCGGTCCCCTTCGACTGATCCTGACTGCAGAAGGCGCGGCAGCTTTCGATCAGCTTACCCTGACCGATCAGGACGACATGATGCAATGGCAATCGCCTAACGCCTGGCCAAACACTTTCAGGGCCGCTCATTTTATACCCGCTACTGAATACATCAATGCAAATCGTGCCCGCTATGAACTGATCCAGAAAATGGATTCAGTGATGCAGAAAGTAGATGTTTACATCTCACCTGCTTTTGGGGGTGGCAATTTACTGGTTACCAACCTGACTGGACATCCGAGTGTGGTTGCACCAAACGGTTTTACCGAAAGCGGCTCCCCCACAAGCATTACTTTTGTGGGTGACCTGTTTGATGAGGCCACTTTGCTTAGTGTAGCAAAAGCCTGGCAGGAAGCCACGGATCATCATAAAAAACACCCTCCCCTGTTTCAGGAATGACCCAATTTGACCTTAAAGAACATTACAATAGATTATGGGTTGATTCGATCAATAAAATTGGATCCGGTGGCATTAAACCTGATTACAGGATCGCTGATCCAGAAGACGATCGCTATGGATTGACTTTGATCATTCGTCCTTCACTTGAAATCCGCAAAGCTGTTAATCAGGTTTTTCAACAAATACGAATAAAAACGCCTGATCAATATTACTATCCTGTTTCAGATCTTCATTTAACGCTTCTTACCATCGTCTCATGCCAGTCCGGCTTTGACCCGGAACAAATCAAAATGAATGAATATGTTTCCACACTAAAACCCGTTCTTGAGAACGCCGAACCATTTCAAATAGAATTCAAAGAAATTACTGCTTCACCTGAAGCCATTATGGTCTGTGGATATCCGGAAGAAGATTCCTTGAATTCGCTCAGAAATAAAATCAGAAAGGCATTCAAAAGCTCTGATCCATTCCATACCATTGATAAACGTTACACAATACAAACAGCCCATATGACGGCAATGAGATTCATTAAGCCCGTTGATCATCTATCAAAACTTGTAAAGCAACTCAACTCGATCAAACATATACCTTTCGGAAGTGACATGATCCAGGAATGTCATTTGGTAACCAATGACTGGTATCAAAGAGCAGATACCAGAAGAACAGTAGAAACTTTCAGATTTTGACTCACTTATATTCCTGCTTATAATTCTAAGAAATCTAACACGTTCCAATATTCACCCAAATGGCAGATGCCTATAACATCCCTTCTAAAACACAGATCGGGCATATACACCTGAAAGTATCTGATCTGGAAAAATCGCTGGAATTTTATTGCGGATTGCTGGGCTTTGAGCTCATCACTACTTACGGCGATCAGGCTGCATTTATATCTGCGGGTGGCTATCATCATCACATTGGGCTGAATACCTGGCATAGCAAAGACGCCCCACCGGCCCTAAAACGCAGTACAGGGCTTTTTCATATGGCAATACTTTATCCGACCCGAAAGGATCTTGCTGCCATCTTACAACGGCTCATTGACCATAATTATCCGATCTCAGGTGCATCCGATCATGGTGTTTCTGAAGCTATCTACCTGGATGACCCGGATCAAAACGGGGTTGAGTTATATCGGGATCGTCCCAGAAACGAATGGCCTGTAACACCGGAAGGTAATATTGATATGTACACCCGTCCGCTTGATATTAAAGACCTTTTAAATGAATTAAATAAATAATTTACTGATTGATAATACGAAACCAGTTATCTTATCAGAAAAACACATAACAGATACAGTCATGCTTAAACTCTTTACCTTCCTGATCATTTTTATTTTTGGATTTTCAAACTCTGCTGATGAAGCTCTGCGCTGGGGACAGATTGGTCATCGTACCACCGGCGATATTGCCGAACAATACTTAACGCCACAGGCAGCCAAGGAAGTTAAACGGGTACTTGGCAATGAGAGTCTCGCTAAGGTCAGCACCTGGATGGATGAGGTCCGTTCCGATGATTCCTACGATTTCATGACCACCTGGCATTACGTCACGATCCCGGAAGGTGAAACCTACGATTCATCTGAAAAAGAAGAAGACGGCGACATTATCTGGGCCCTCAGAAAGGTGGTGGCTGAACTCAAAGAAGGAGGTTTGACTCCCGAGCAGGAAGCTGAAAACCTGAAAATCCTGGTACATCTGGTTGGGGATATTCATCAACCCCTTCATGTTGGAAACGGAACGGATCGTGGAGGAAACGATGTAAGACTTCAGTGGTTTTGGGATAACTCAAACCTGCATCGTGTATGGGACAGTGAAATGATCGATGACAAACAACTGAGCTTTACTGAACTCTCAGAATTCATCAATTATGCCACGGCTGATCAGATCCGTGAATGGCAAAATGATTCCATACTTGACTGGGCGAACGAATCTCAGGCTACCTTACCACAAGTGTATGACATTCCTGAAAACAAGGAACTGAGCTACGAATACGCCTACAAAAATTGGAATACCGTGGAATTAAGGCTGCTAAAGGCAGGTATCCGTATGGCAGGACTCATAAACGAGATCTATGGATAACAGTAAAGAGTGATGAAGTGTACCTGATTTTGAAAGTTATCGAGACTAACTTCATCACTTAATTACTTTTCACTAATCATTTGGTATTGGGCAGAATAAAGGAGACCTTAAGAGTGCAAATTAATTAAAGGCAACATCGGTATTTATTCATTTAGTACAGTATTATTTCCCTTCTCTGGTTTGTATAACTAACATTTAATTCTCTCGCAGCCGATTTTAAGAAATGAAGTCTGCTCATATTGAGCTTTCAGTACACTGTGCCTGCGAAACAACACTACATATATATTATGGAATACGGTAAAGTAAAATGGTTTGATACACAAAAAGGTTTTGGTTTTATCAAGCCGGACAATGGTGACAAAGACATCTTTGTACACCGAAACAACATTGAGAACCTTGGTTTTAACGAAGGTATCAATGATGGCGAAGAAGTTGAATTTGCAGTAGAAGAAACTCCTAAAGGCTTAAGTGCTACAGAAGTTTATATTCTCGAATAATTCGACCATTCGACGAAATTTAAAAGCCCCGGTCATTAAGTTGTCCGGGGCTTTTTTTATGTGCCTATATTCATTTCTACTACCTAAAGCAGTAATTTTGAAAATTGTATTTCAAAATCTAATCACTGCTTATGAAACCGACCCTCATCACTATAATTCTTCTCACATTCAGCAATATCTTTATGACCTTTGCCTGGTATGGTCACTTAAAGGAGTTGAATTCCAAACCATGGATCATTGCCGCCCTTGTAAGTTGGGGCATTGCATTTTTTGAATATATGCTTCAGGTGCCCGCAAACAGGATTGGTTTTACGGTGATGGGAATAGGCGAATTGAAGATCCTGCAGGAAGTTATTGCCTTAACTGTTTTTGTGCCCTTTGCACTCTATTACCTTAAGGAACCTTTAAAACTGGATTATCTGTGGGCTGCTTTATGCATTTTAGGAGCTGTTTTCTTCATCTTTCGTTCAAAAATATTTGGCACATAAAAAAGGCCACTCTACTGAGCGGCCTTACAGATTTTTATTAAATCAACCTAGTACTTAGCCGGCATTCCTTCTTCCGGAATGGAGTTTTTGATGAACTCACGGATATCCTCGTTTGAGGTAGCCAGATCCTCACTTCTCAGGTACATCATATGGCCTGATCGATATCCTTTGAAGGATAAACGATCCTTAAGTTTACCACTCGGATCCATATTCCACATGGTGTATTTAGCATCAAAATAATTGGTTCCGCCATCATAATATCCGGATTGAACCATAACATGCAGATAGGGATTTTCAGCCATGGCTGAACGCAGCTGCTCACCGGTATTGTCACCACTTCTATTCCAGGGATGAACAGGTCCAAAGGTCCAATACTGCAGATCTGTTTCATATCCCAACATATCTCTCAGATAATAATTGATAGCCGGAGTAAAGGCGTGGTTCCAGGCCGTAAGGGCCGGATCAAAGTCATAGCGCTGGCCACCATTTTCGCGATCAATACCACGGTATCTTGAATCAAGACGGCCCACGGTAAGTCCCTCATCGCGTAGCAGTTCCTTCCAATAAAATGACGTAGAGATCCTCAGATTCCAGTCAAGAACTGCCTCTTTTGAGATGCCGGAATAATAGGAAACCCGCTCTGCAATCCGGTTCTTTTCTGCATCACTGATAAAACCACCTTTAGCTAATGCAGGTATGTATTCATTAATGGTGAACTCCTCTACTTCAGGCAGGATATCATCCAGGTCCTTGTTTTGTAACTGAGGGGTTAAAGCATCGTGATACCAGGCAGT
>JAASTO010000117.1 GCA_021767245.1 Balneolaceae bacterium | reverse complement strand
TAACTCTGTGTAGGTGTTAATTTTATCAAAATTCGTTTCGATCATGATCTTCTGCATGCGCATAAAGTCATGTTCCTGATGGAACAGAGGCATGAGGCCACTAAAGATGAATCCCTGTTCTTTTAACCACTCGACCGCACCATTAATGCGTGTGCTTTTAAGTGGCAGGTCGATATAAATCGCATTCAGATTCAGTTCATCTATACTTCTGAACAAACGAAGACAGCTTGTTTCAAACGTCTTGCCGTAATCCTTGACCGTTATAAGGACATTTTGGGTCTCGTAATTAATGGTAAGCCCAAGGTCGGTTTGGTCGGGATCTTGAGAGGATGGAGTATCAGCTCCGATCGATCTGTTTTGACCGGTGAACTGTTCATAGATCTCACTCAAAATATCTTTGTATTCATCGGGTAGTATAACGGGCTTTCGCCATAACCTGGTTAATGGTAGGAAATCCATGACCACACTGACCACCTCAGAAGCCTGTGAGGCCATTCCTTTGTACAGCTTTTGAGGAGATTTAGCGATGATCAGGGCGGTACTTCTGAACCCAAATTTATCATTGACCTTTTGGCTGATGATGTGAAAAGTAGATGCCATACCAAACAATCCGAGCAGACCCCTTTGTTTACTCATTTTGATGAGTTCATTCATCATTTTTTTCATAAGTCCACGTCCACGGTGGTTTGGTGAAACCACGGCCTCTCCCACCTCCCCGATCATGGAATCTGTACTTTTGATGACGGCAAAATATCCTGCAGGACCCCCGGCTTCTGTCCGAACGATGGTCCCAAATTTATACTCGTGCTTGATGGCCGTTTCAATACGCTTTGGGAAATACAGGTCTTCTTTGGAGTAGGTGTAACTGTAAGACCGATAAATGAGTTTGGCAATATCTTCTGCATCTTCGGTGGTAGCGGGTGTCAACAGATAATCACAATCAGCTTCAGGTTCATCCAGGTCTTCCGGGTCAAGATGCTCAGGTAGCAGATCTTTTATGTGGGAGGAGGTAAACTGCTTGACCAGCCGAAACTCTTTTCCATCTTTGCCCCGGTTCAAGAACAGAAACTGATCGGTCATTTTCCGGATCGTCTTTAATGCGGCGCCTTCAAAGTCATGGTATTTTATGGCCCTGTCCGCATTATAGCTGTGTTTTTCGGGATCAAAAGGCTCACCCTTTTCCTGAATGGCGATCTCGACCTCTGAAAAGGTGTATTGAAACCATATTTCGATGTAACCCGACTCATTTTTATATCCGTGGAGAAGGATGTCAGTTAGAACTTCATCGGTAGCCAGGGCCATTTTTGTAGCGTCATCCCGGCTCAACCCCATATTTACACACCATTTATATGTGAAGTCGGTAGCCGACCCCACCATGGGTAATCTGGCTTCTAAAAGTAAATGAGCTTCCATGATGTACAGGGTTCATTTACTATAAATATATATGGAGATGTGAATATTATGTGTAAAACAAACTCAAAAATTACTTTATGAGAGTGATACCACCGCTAATGTTTTCAATGATGTAGTTACTGATACCACCTTCACTCTCGTCATTGATATCCCATTTGAAATCGGCCCCGCCTATGAACAAATGGTCACCGTTTAATTTTTTCATCTGTTGTATGATGACCTCGCCCGGTTCCCCAATTTCAACCAGGGTTGTCAAAGCTCCCTCTTTTCCCGCTATATCCTCGAAGGTGAAATTTGCCATTTCCAGAATAGCTTTAGCCTGAGTTACAGCTTCATCATCGGTAGCCACAACCAGGATGTAGATCTCCGGTTCTGTTCTCAGGTCACGGTATAATTCAGCTGCATATTTTACGGCTTCACTGGCGTATTTGGTTCCATTTGTAGCGATCACCCAGGTTTTTGTATTTCCCATATCTATATTTTTGACTTATCGAGGTCTCTTTGTAATGTAACAATGGTAATGAAAATATCTTAGTAATCCTCTGAAAGCAACGTTTAACATTCCTATCTTTGAGGTGCTTTGAAACACATGAAAAACATACCAACGTCGCACCAGAAAGTATTTAAGATCATTAGTCAGGCCGCAGATGAACTGGATTGCCCGGTTTATGTAGTTGGCGGTTATGTACGTGATCATTATTTGAACCGCTTAAAAGAAGGAGCGATGGATATCGACTTTGTTACAGTCGGTTCCGGAATTAAACTGGCTCAGTCAGTTTCTGATAAGATCAAAGACTCCTCACTGGCTGTTTACAAGCAATTTGGAACGGCACAAGTAAAAACGGGAGACCTGGAACTGGAGTTTGTGGGAGCCCGAAAGGAAAGTTACCGCAGGGATTCCAGAAAGCCTATCGTGGAAGATGGCACCCTTGAGGATGACCAACTAAGGCGGGACCTGACCATCAATGCCATGTCCTGGTCGCTCAATGAGGAGAATTATGGTGAACTGGTCGATCCTTTTGGCGGTATGGAAGATCTGGAAAACAAGAATATAAAAACCCCGATCGATCCGCATCAAACCTTCAGCGATGACCCACTTAGAATGATGCGGGCCATTCGTTTTGCCTCTCAACTCAATTTCAGGATCGAGGAAGAGACCTTTAATGCTATCACCGAAATGGCAAGCCGGATCAATATCATTTCAAAGGAACGGATCATTGATGAGTTGAATAAGATCATATTGAGTGATCATCCTTCGCTCGGGTTTACCATGTTGTTTAAGACCGGACTTTTGAAGGAGTTTTTCCCCGAAATGCACAACCTGCATGGAGTTAAAGAGATCAAGGGCGTTCGGCATAAGGATAATTTCTGGCATACTCTGAAAGTATTGGACAATGTAATTGAGTTGGGTGCAGATCTATGGTTACGCTGGGCGGCTATCATGCATGATATTGCCAAACCGCCAACTCAGCGGTTCCACCCAAAAGCCGGCTGGACCTTTCACGGACATGATGCCCTGGGTGCTAAATGGACCAAGAAGATTTTTCGCCGGCTTGGGCTCCCTCTGGATGAACGCATGCGTTACGTTCGCAAGTTGGTACGCCTTCACCTCAGGCCAATTGCATTGGTTTCGGATGAAGTTTCGGATTCCGCAATTCGCAGGTTAATTTATGAGGCCGGTGATGATATTGATGATCTCATGAAACTTTGCCGGGCTGATGTCACCACTAAGAATGAGTACAAGCAGGAGAAATATCAACAAAACTTTGATTATGTAGAGAAACGGATCAAAGAGGTTGAGGAAAAAGACCGGATCAGAAACTGGAAGAACCCGCTGTCAGGTGAGGAGATCATGAAAGCGCTGGATATAAAACCAAGCCGAACCGTTGGCGATGTAAAAGATGCCGTGAAAGAAGCGATCCTGAATGGTGACATACCAAATGAACATGATGCGGCTTTTAACTATATGATGGAACACAAAAACGTTTTTTTAAATAATGGCTGAACTCTGGATCTCTAATTCTTACGGGAAGATCAACCTGGGGCTGAATATCCTTGAGAGGCGTGAAGATGGATATCATGCTATAGAAACGGGGTTTTGCTTTATTGAGTGGAACGACCGTTTTGAGGTGAAACCCGGCCGTATGCACCTCGAAATGAGTGACCCGAATATTCCTGTGGACGATACTAACCTGATCGTGAAATCGATAAAGCTACTGCAACAGGAAGCAGGTCTTAAGGATGAGTATAACATCAAGGTTGAAAAGAATATCCCGACAGGTGCGGGCCTTGGCGGTGGAAGCAGCAATGCCGCTACCACCCTCCGTATGATGAACAAGATCGCTAATCTGGGTCTATCGCAGGATGACCTCATCAAGCTGGGTAAACAACTCGGGGCGGATGTTCCCTTTTTCATAAAAGGTGAAGCCGGGTTTGCCACAGGTAAGGGCGATGAAATAGAGCCACTGGATATTCAACCCGATGCCTTTATCGTTACGGTATATCCCAATATTGAGAGCAGTACTGAGAAGGCGTATGAATTTTGTGAGCCGAATCCTGAGCCGGAGTTTTCACTCAAGAATGTGCTGCTGGAGGAAGAACCGGAAGAGTGGCGCTACCTGCTGATGAACGAACTTGAAAAGGTGGTCTTTCCACGCTTACATCTGGTCGGAAATATAAAAGATCAGTTCTACGAATTTGGGGCTGAGTATGCCAGTATGAGTGGAAGCGGTTCCAGTGTTTTTGGCGTTTTTGAACAGGATTTTGTTGCAATTAATGCGTATGAATCGTTTCATAAGCTCGGTTTTCCGGCCAATATAACCAGACCAAAATTTAAGCCGGACCAAGGCATTTATTTAAAAGAAGGATGATAAAAAGTGAAGAGTGATCACAGAACCTTTACGGCGTGACAGCCGGAGGTTATGGTTAGGTTGTATGAAATAAAGGTAGCAACTAAAGCCAAAGTCTGACCCATCACCCCTTACATTATCACTTATTAGTATAGACCAGAGAAGAAATTTTAGATTTTAGAAAACAGAATTATGAGTAAAAAGAAAGCAACCGGTGTTAATATTCGCTCAGGAATGGACAAAGATTCCCTTCGTGAGGATATCAAGCTGCACTTGCGCCATACCCTGGCAAAGGATGAATATTCAACCACCAACTGGGATCGCTACAAAAGCGTAACCCTGACCATCATGGACCGGCTGAATGACCGGCTCCTTAAAACCCAGCAGCATTATTATAAGACCGATGCCAAGCGGGTCTATTACCTTTCTATGGAATATCTCATTGGCCGGCTTCTGGATAACATGCTGGTCAACCTGAATGTTCGTGACCTGGTAGCCGAAGCATTGGATGAACTCGATCTTTCCTACGAAGATATTCGCGATCAGGAATGGGATGCGGGACTCGGTAATGGCGGTCTGGGTCGTCTTGCGGCCTGTTTCCTTGACTCAATGGCAACATTGGGTATCCCGGCTATAGGTCATGGTATTCGTTATGACTATGGTATTTTCTACCAAAAAATTCAGGATGGATATCAGGTAGAACGGCCGGATCTTTGGCTGAAATATGGTAACCCATGGGATACGGTTCGCCCCAAAGTTCAATATCCGGTAGAGTTTTATGGAAATCAGGGTGTACAGAAATCCAGCAATGGCAACACCTATTACTCCTGGGAGAATACACATCGTGTTAAAGCAGTAGCTTATGATACCCCTATTCCGGGTTATGATAACGGCATTGTCAATTATCTGCGCCTCTGGAAAGCAGAATCATCCTCAGCTATAGACCTTAAGAGTTTTAATCAGGGTCAGTACATTGATGCGGTTCGTGATAATCAGCTGGAGCAAAATATCTCACGGGTGTTATATCCCAATGATAAAGTGTTTGTGGGACAGGAATTGCGATTGAAACAGGAGTATTTCCTGGTATCAGCATCCATGCAGGATATCATCCGCCGGTTCAAAAAACAGTATAACGATTTCACCAAATTTCCTGATAAGGTATCCATTCAGTGTAACGATACGCATCCAAACCTGGCAATCCCTGAGTTGATGCGACATTTGCTGGATGAAGAGCATATGGAATGGGAGAAAGCCTGGGACATTACGGTTCGCTCCATGGCTTACACCAATCACACCTTGTTGCCGGAAGCCCTTGAAAAATGGCCGGTATCTCTGGTTCGGAACCTACTGCCTCGTCATTTGAATATTATTTATGAGATCAACCGGCGTTTTCTGGATGATGTGAAGGTCAAGCTGGGAGATGATAAAAATCTACAGAGCCGTATGAGTATTGTGAGTGAAGGGGAACACCCTGTGGTTCACATGGCTCACCTCGGTATAGTGGGAGCCCGAAAAGTAAATGGAGTGGCCGCTATGCACTCCCGCTTGCTGAAGCAGTCGATGTTCAAGGACTTTGCAGAGATGTATCCGGATAAATTCACCAATAAAACCAACGGGATCACTCCACGCCGGTGGTTGAAGCAGTGTAACCCGGCGCTTTCAGGGTTGATCTCTGAGAAAATTGGGGAAGATTGGGTGACAGATCTTGATGAATTGAAGCAGATCAACGACTATGCTGAGGACAAGAAATTCCGTAAGCAATTTGCAGAGATCAAGCTGGAGAATAAAAAGCGTTTAGCGGATTACATCAAAGCTGAAAACAACCTGGATGTGGATCCGAATTCCATGTTTGATATTCAGATCAAGCGTATCCATGAATACAAACGTCAGCTGATGGCAGCTCTTCATGTGATCACTCTTTACAACAGGCTCAAGGAAAATCCGGATCTCGACATTTCTCCAAGAACGGTCATATTTGCGGGTAAGGCCGCACCGGGTTACACCATGGCCAAACTGCATATCAAGCTGATCAACAGTATTGCAGAAGTGGTAAATAATGATCCGGACGTGAATAAGAAACTGAAGTGCGTATTCCTTCAAAATTATAGTGTGACCCTGGCTGAGAAGCTGATCCCTGCAGCAAACCTGTCGGAGCAGATCTCAACAGCCGGGATGGAAGCTTCCGGAACCGGTAACATGAAATTTGCGCTCAACGGGGCCCTTACGATCGGAACCCTGGATGGAGCCAACGTGGAGATCAAGGAAGAAGTGGGTGATGATAATATCTTCATCTTTGGCCTTGAAGAAGAAGAGATCGAACAGGTTCGCCGGGAAGGATATAATCCGTGGGATTACTACAACGCTAATCCTGAATTGAAGCAAGCCGTGGATCAGATCCGTGACGGTTTCTTCAGTAACGGTGATAAAGCCCTGTTTGAACCGATCATTAATGCCCTGCTTCATGAAGGCGATTACTTTATGGTAATGGCAGATTATGAGGCATATGTCCAAAAACAGGATGAAGTTTCTGAAGCGTTCAAGGATCAGGATGAATGGAACCGTAAGGCGATCATTAACACGGCCAACATCGGTAAATTCTCCAGTGATCGTACCATCAATGATTACAACGATGAGATCTGGCAGGCACCTAAGGAGAGCCTGAAGTAGTTTCAGTTAGGGTTGGTTCCCCACCGAGTGTGTGAAACCGGCTTAAAAGAATTGTGAGGTAACTCTATTTCATAACAGCTGTAAATAGAATATTTGGCACTCAGGTATACAGTATTGGGTTTAGTATAACGAATAAAAAATCACTCAAACCTGAATGATTAATCGAAGACCTCCCTGGTACGCTCCGCATCGGAACCGATCAGGGTTAGTTAGCTAATACAGTTAATTAATTATTGAGCTGAAAGATATTGAGAGGTCAGCCATTAGTTGGCCTCTTTTAGTTTATAGAACTCTGTTCGATAATCCTCACAAATCTATTATCTTTGGTACATGAATAATTTTCAACTACCTACATCAGCCCCTCAAGTCGATTCACTGACAACCGACAGTGCTAAAAATATTATTTCAGCAGATTCAGCCTTGAATATTCCGGATCCGTCTGATTACACGATCAGTGATACCTTTATTTATATCTGGGACCTGCTTCAGGTGCAGTTATTTACGATTCAAAATACGCCGGTCACGTTCCTGAAGCTGCTTATATTTGTTTTACTTATTATTGGCTTCTCATTCCTCGCCTCTTTTGTTAAGAGGATGCTCAATAACCGAATCCTCCCCAAGTTTGTAAAAGACAGTGGACTGCGCTACACCCTCTCCCGTATGTCTCAATATGTGATGGTTGTGATCGGGGTCTTTATTTCCTTTCAGTTCTTAGGGATCAACATGACCGGACTTGCGGTGATCTTTGGTTTCCTTTCTGTAGGTATTGGTTTTGGCCTTCAAAATATTACCTCTAATTTCATTTCAGGACTGATCGTGCTATTTGAGCGCCCGATCAGTGTGGGAGACCGAGTATCAGTCAATAATATTGAGGGAGATATTCAGGAGATCAATATTAGGTCGACTAAAGTGAAGACCCTGGATAATATTTCCATTATTGTTCCGAATTCAGAGTTTGTATCGAAAGACGTGATCAACTTTTCTCATGGGGATACCTCATATCGACTGAGCATAGACGTTGGTGTGTCTTACTCCTCAGATCTTGACCTTGTTTTAAAGGCACTTAACGAAGTGGCTGAGGAAAGTGATGATGTGATGAAATATCCTGAGCATGATGTGCATCTG